>JBEKCL010000007.1:0-35143 GCA_050014895.1 Dehalococcoidia bacterium | reverse complement strand
GGTCCATCTTTGTTTTTGTCTTCAGTTCGAGACGAAATTGTACAAGTTTTAATATCCATGTCTTGCGTGCGGTTTCATACGGATAAAAGTCGGGAGTTATCCATACTCCTTTGGCAGCGTATTTCTGAAAAAAGCTCTTGATGTTATCTCTGAGTTTTTCCTTTTCCGATCTTGATAAATAGCTGCCAAGTCCTTCGTGGATGACCGCTATATTGTTTTTTCCTGCGCTGAAAAATCTCTGCCCCAACTGGTCCCAGTCTTTGAAATCAAGTGCATTCAGGGGACAGAAATGGTGATTGCGGCTCTGGGCAATGCCCGTTTCAAGCATGACTTTATCAAAAGCCTGCTGTTTGATGCTGAGCATGTCCGGCAAATCGGTCTCAATGTAGAGCGATTTGCTTCCGGCCCACTCGAGTCCCCTGGCAGACAGGCCGGCAGCGATTTCCACAACCGCGTAACTGTCACCGAGATTTCTTAGTAGCCTGTTTACCGACAAATACCTGCTTTCGAGAAAGACAACCCTGCTCATGCTCTGAGGTGCAAATCTTGCCAGGCGTGAAAGGATTGAGCCGGTTGCTGTTTTTAAGCTGGGTGTGGTTATCTGCTTGACAGCCCGGTAGATCTCCCTGGCGTAAGGCATGTTTGTATATTTAGCACGAAGGGCGGATACCAGGATTGCCGTTGGACTGATTTTGGCATAATCAGCAGCCGCTTTTAGTGGGATGGTCTTCTTCGGCACGATTGATATTATAGTGCTTAAGTGGATCCGGAGAAAATAGCTATTTAGTAACCCTCTTACATCAGGCTTAATGCAAAATAAATTATAGGACCGGCGGGGCTACTGTTCAACGAGATCAGTCAAATATCTTGCCGGGGTTGAGGATGCCATTGGGGTCCAAAGCTTTCTTTATCTTTTTCATAGTACCAAGCAGCGTACTGCTGGCTGTGGAGTTGAAGAACTCTTTTTTGTCGATGCCGATACCGTGCTCACCTGATACGGCCCCGCCGCATTCCGATCCAAGCGCATAGATATCTTTCATAAGACCCTTCAGCTTCCGCTTCCAGGTGTTAAGCGGCATATCTTTGCAGATGGGGTGCAGATGCACGTTTCCGTCACCCGCGTGACCGTAAATAATGACCGGGATGCCATATTTAGGCTCCAATTCTTTCACCCTTGAAACAAAGCGGGCTATTTCGCTCCTGGGCACGACTACATCGAGTATCTGCATGGGGGCGTATTTTTTAATGGCGTGGTAAAACATCTCCCTGGCTTCCAGCAGCCTGCGCATAGCAAGCTGGCCGGGAGGCACCAGCGCATCGGCTGCTCCATGCTTTTTCACGGCCTTTTCCACTTCGCTGAAATACGCAGTTATCTCATCCTGGCTGTCGGCCTCGCTCAAGACCAGCAGGAAGGCCTCATATCCATCATAAGGGAGCTTTTTGCCCGTGTAGCTCTCTGCAATTTGCATGATGCTTTTTTCCATGAATTCCAGGCCGACTGGCTCCTTCCCCAGCATCAGGATATCAGGCACGGAGTTAATAGCGTCCTGCAGGCTGTGGAAAGGGACAAAGAGCGCTTCCCTGAAGGCGGCCTTTATGTCTAATTTGAGCGTAACTTCTGTGATGACAGCAAGCGTTCCTTCCGATCCTACCAAGAGTTGTGTCAGGTCATAGCCGGATGAGCACTTCACAAACTTGCCACCTGTGCGGATAACTTCACCGCCGGCCAGCACTGCTTCCAAACCAAGCACGTGATGTCTGGTGACTCCGTACTTGACGGCATTGAGCCCGCCCGCATTGGTGGCGATGCTCCCGCCCACCGTGGCCGTCATCTCGCCTAAGGATACAGGGTAGCCCAATCCAAAAGGTCCGAGATTATCGCGCAGCTTGCCCAGTGATATACCTGGTTGCACAACCGCCGCAAAGTTCTCCCTGTCCACATCCAATACCTTATGCATATGTTCGAGTGAGAGAACGATGCCACCGTAGAGAGGTATACATCCGCCGCTCAACCCCGTACCCGCGCCGCGCGTTGTAACAGGAATGTGCCTGTTAGTAGCGTATTTTAAAAGCTCTGAGACTGACGCAGTATTTACCGGTTTGACTACGATCTGCGGCAGGCTTGGTTTGACAAGTGGCGCCTCATCATGGCCATAGTCAAGCAGCCTCTCCCTGCCGGTAATTACATTACTAAGACCGACAATGGAAATGAGTGCCTGGATATCGGTTGTATTGACTTTGTGAAAACGGTAGCGTGGTCCCGTCTCAGCGCTCAACATCCGTCTCCTCAAGTGAAAAGCCTTTCTCACGGAAGAGACGCAGACAGCAATCTACCACGTTGGGATCATAAAGAACGCCCCTGTTCTTAGAGATTTCGTCGAGTGCAGCTTCCAGCCCGCGGCTGGCACGGTAAGGCCTGTGCGATGCCATAGCTTCGACGACGTCTGCTACCATGAGGATTTTAGCTTCCAGCATGATCTCGTTTTCCTTAAGTCCCTGGGGATATCCGGAACCGTCCAAACGTTCATGGTGTTGCAGAGCTGTCTGTGCCACCGGCCATGGAAAATCGATGGACTTGAGTACATCGTAGCTGCCCCTGGCATGCGTCTGTATGATCTGGCGCTCGATTGGGTTGAGAATACCCGGTTTGCTGAGAATTTCCATGGGCACGTAGATTTTGCCTATATCATGGATTTTCCCGGTTATTTCAACACCTTTGACCAGATCGTCCGGCAAATCCATCTCCCTTGCGATGGCTGCAGCAATCATAGCCACCCGCAGCTGATGGCCGGCTGTATAGGGGTCTCTCATCTCGATCACCGTGGCCATGGCAGCGATTGCCCCGTCCACAGTCTTCTCCAGCCTGGATAGGCTCAATTCCAGTGTTTCCTCGGCTTTTCTTCTCTCCGAGACATCTCTCCCCCAGCCAATGAAACCCGTTGCCCGTCCACGTTCGTCCCTGATAAGCTGGAACTTATTCTCCGTCCAGATTGTAGAACCATTTTTGTGAACCATCTCCAGGTCCAGGCTATAAATGTGGTCAGGAGGATGCTTGCCCTCTGTTTCTTCTTGAAATGCACTCTTGTAAAATTCCATAGCCGTCTCAAAGGATTTCGGTGTCACCAGCTTATCCAGGGACATGGACATCGTTTCCTCATTGGTAAAACCACGCAATTTTTCGCCTGAATCGCTCATCCAGGTGAAGTTAAGGTCCCGGTCCATCATCCATACTACGTCTGTAATATGCTCGGCTAGCAGACGATAGTATTTTTCACTTTCCTCTCTGGCCCCTTCTGCGAGTTTTTGCCTGGTAATGTCTTTAAATACGAATACAGCGCCGGCCGGTTCCCCCGACTCATTTTCGTACACCCTTGCTGACAGCTCAGCCGGAGCTACTTGCCCATCAGTTCTCACCAGGTCCAGCTCTCTATTTTTTAGAATGCCTCTTTCGAACAACAACCGGAAATCTGCGTTGACATCCTCGATCAGGCCTGGCCTGACAAACTGGAGGTAATTCCTGCCGATTACGTCTGTCTTTATGCCGCCCGCCATTATTTTAATTGCTTTCTGCGAAGCATATGTGATAATGCCTCCGGTATCTACAACTACAACCGAATTGGGCATCGCATCAAGGTAAGTTAAATATTTGTCATCCAGTACCTGTTCTGCCTGTTTTAGCGGTTCTGCGGGTGGGGCTGGGACCTGCGCTTCCTGCAGGGCCTTTTTATACTCTGCTACGTCAAGAATGGTGGCTGCCTGGCGGTTAGTGCCGGGTACATCAGTAATATTGATGAGTACATCCCTGGTAGTTCTGTCCCTGTCCAGGAACTTGAATTCATAAGTGTTGGGCGCTGATGCCGGGTCCAGGCGCCGTAACAGGTAATTTCTCTTTAGCCGGGGCTGGTCCTCCTTCGCTACGAACTCGATCCAGCTTTTCTTACCTTCGATCTCATCTCTTCGGTAGCCGGACATCTTTTCGAAGGCTGTATTTACCGCGGCTATGGTTGTGTCAGCATTCATTAATATCAATGCAGTTGACGTGTTTTCCAGTGCCAGGGACAATTCAGATGGTGTTACTGGCGCGGCTGCCGCCTGTTCTGGTGGGCACGTTGTATCTGCTGTTTTTTCGATGGAGGGGATTACGGCTGCCTGGGCAGCGTCTTCCATAACCGCTTTTTCCGGCTGCGTTGCCGGTGCGGGTTCCTTTACATGTATTTCCGGCGGAGTTACAGCCGGCTGAGCTTCATCTGTTCCTGTTTCCGGCCGGGTAAAGGATGGGTTTACAATTTCACCGGGTTGGATAACAATACATGCGGGTGCTCCCTTATCATTGTTGACCCAGGATATATTCACAATGACAGGTAAAGCTACCCCGTCCTTTCTTAAAAACGAGCCAGTAAATTTGTCAGGTTTGCCACTCCTGAGGATATCCATGATCTTCAGTTGGAACTTTTCACTTTCATCCGCCGTCACCAGATTGCCGATTTTCTTTCCCAGCAAATCGGCGGCAGTCCCATAACCAAGCAGCGCGATAAATTTCTGAGATGCATGAGTGATGTGATAGTCCAGGTCGGTTACCGTCAGCGGCTCAAGCGAAAGGTCAACCAGCGAATGGTAAAGGCGTTCTTCTTCTTTAATGCCGTCCTCTATGCGTTTTTGCTCGGTAATATCCTGGAAATGGACGATAAAATAGGTGGGCCCCGACTCGGTATCACCGATCAGCGAAATGCTCATTGCCGTCCAGACTATCCTGCCTTCCCTGGTCTGTAACCGCCTTTGCGCAGGTGTCTCGGGCTTTTCCAATGACAGGAACAGGGCCATTATGTCGCCGCAGGCCTCCCGGTCCTCAGGGCATATCACATCGTCAAAGCGGCTTTCCAGTATCTCTTTTTCCTCATAGTTCAACATGTCGCAGAAAGCCTTATTGACCTTGAGGAAAATGCCGTCGGTGCCTATGATAGCCAGGCCGGTGGTCAGGTCTTCAAAGGCCGACTGAAAGCGTCTCTCGGCCTCTCTCCAGGCCTTTTCCACCGAGTGCGGCTCCGAGATATCTAACCAATGGCCCAGAGTGAGCCAGTTACCGCCGTATTTGAAATAGGTAATTTTCTCATTGATCCACTTTTTCTTACCTTCATGAGTGGTTATCTTAAACTCGTGACTTGTATTCTCTTCTTCCTCTTCGAACAGGGAAGCCATATTTTGTTTAGGCATATGGCGGTAGCGGGGATTAATCAGGCGAAGATAGTCCTTACCCGAAAGTTCATCCTGACTGTATCCTGTAATATGGCGAAACTCGATATTTGTATATATGAATTTGCCGTCGCGGGTAATATATATGCCCGCGGGGGAATTCCTGAACAGGGCGGTGCAGAGATCTGCCGCCGCTTCAGGTAAGATCTTCAGGACATCAGTCTTGTCGGATATTACGTCCATATTTTTGTTCCCGATCACTCCTCACCTCATAACCATCGGTGTCCGGGCGTCGATACGGGGAAATGCCGGACTTCCACCTGGACTATTTTACATTGATTGTTACAATGAGTAAAAACTGCATCTACTTCGAGCAAGGTTGAAGTGCTATAATAGGCTCAACTTTTTATATTGCGAATAAAGGGTGTATATTGGGACAGGACATGAGATCAATCTTATTGTTGGCAACAGTACTGTCGATTGTACTGGCGTTTGCTCTGCCAGCCTGCGCAAGACCTCCGGCCAATTTGCCGTCTGAGATACCGGTCGGATGCCTGATGGCATCTTCTGTCGCACCCGCATGGGGGCCAAACCTGATAAATGCAGCGCAGGTTGGAGCGGAAGCGGTGAACAGCCAGAACGGTATTCGGGGAAAGCCGCTTAAGCTCATATTTCAGGACGAAGGTCCGACATCCGCCACTTCGTTATATGCCGCCCATAAGCTGTTGGACGAAGACAAGGTACAGGTGATAATTGGGGGCTCAACCAGCGAAGATGTGATGGCGCTGGGTCCGTATGTTGAAAGTAAGGGAGTTCTGCTTATATCACCCTCAGCCACATCAAGTTCGTTATCCAACTATGACTGGTCTAAATGGGTGTTCCGCATTCCTCCCGGCGATTCTTTGCAGGGGGGAGTGGTGGCCAAAATAATAAGAGAAAAAGGGTATAAGAAAATAGCTATGCTGGTGCAGGACTCTATCTATGGTAAAGGCATAGAAAGTACAACCAGGGAGTTCCTCAAGGGGCTGGCCGAAGTTGTAATTTCGGTGCAGTATGATCCAGCCAAATTGAGCTACCTGGCCGAATTGAATGCAATCAAGGATAAAAACCCCGACTGTATACTGCATGCCGGTTACTATGATGACGGGGCAGTAATTTATGAGCAGGCTCTTAAAATGGGGATGGATAATATTCCATGGATCGCTGTTGATGGCGTTTACGATATGCCGCTGGACAGGTATATAGATGCAGCCAGGTTCATGGAGAAAGCTGTAACCGGCACAGTGCCTGTGCCCGACCGGAAATCACAGGTATACATGGATTTTGCCGACAGGTACCGGGCACTTTATGGCTTCGATCCGACAATATTTTGCGACACTGTTTTTGACAGTGTGAATCTTGTTGCGGCAGCCATACGAGAGGCGGGGGTCTACCAGGGTTCTGCCATTCGGGATGCTTTCCTTCTAGCGGGCACCGGGTACCACGGAGCTAGCGGAGTGATAACCTTTAGTTCATCAGGTGAACGCCAGGCAGGCATTTATGGTATTTGGAAGGTAGAGATAGAAGGTACCCAGTATAAGTTCAAAATCACCGGTCAGCCTGTTAATTTCACCAGGTCAGGCATGTAGGCTTAAATGAAACCGCCGCGGCATTCAAGCCTGGGCTCCCATGGCAGGCCAACAGGCGAGGCCGAGATCAATGTAGACCATCTACGGAATAATACGGGTAGTCCTGTGTTATAACGAATTTACCCCACTTGCTGATGTGGCCGTATTCCAGGTGGCATTTCTGGCAGAGTATGACGCAGTTATGAAGGGATGTATCGCCGCCAAGTTCTACAGGTTTCTTAAAATGCGGGAAGCCTGCATCTAACTGGAGAGGCTCACCGCAATGTGCGCAGGCTTTTTTCTGCCTGACAAAAGCTTTATCCTTGATGTCCTGTTCAAATTCCTTCGAACTCATATGTATTAACCCCGCCTTTAACCTTTAGGTTTAATTTAAGCACAACCGCCAATCCATTTCAATGGCATAAGCGGATTTCTTCTTCTAGGGCATCTATTATTTCCGGAATAAGAGCTTCCAACAGGGGAGAGAGCTTTAGCCCCTGTGATGTATCAACGGGCTCTATTCCTATAATAGTGACTTCCGGCCGATGCAAATTCAGTTGCTTCATCATCTTGAGGCTATCCAATACTCCCAGCCCGTGCAGAGACACCGGCGGCTCCTGGGCTATATTCTCGTCCGTGACAAACAGACGGTAGATAGAACCCGGCTTTTTACCCCCTTTCAAGGCGTCTACGATGATCAGTCTCTCCACATTCTCATCCAGCAGGGAAAAAAGGTCCGGAGATGTTCCTCCATCGATCAGGGCGATGGTCTTGTATCTGCCGCTATTCCGCATTTCCTGGATGATGCGAATGCCGATACCGTCGTCGCTGCAAAGAGGGTTGCCGATGCCGAGGACGGCTATTACATGTTTATCGCTCATCCGGTTAGCATATCCGCGGCAGTATCTCGCCGGTAGGCATATCAATGATACGTGAAGAACCAATCCTGGTCTTCATTACGACCCGGCCTTTGTGACCGTCGGTAACTTCCCCTATAATAGCTGCCTGCGGCGCGTAAATATTCTTTTTCATAACAACCAGCACCTGGTCTGCATCCACGGGTGCTACCGCTGCCACTAATTTACCTTCGTTCGCTATAAACAGCGGGTCAAGGCCAAGCAATTCGCAGGCGCCTCTGACCCCATCGTGCACGGGTATGTTATCTTCTTCAATGTTGATACCTACACCCGACTGTTTGGCGAATTCGTTGAGGGTAGCGGCCAAACCGCCGCGGGTGGGGTCACGCAGGCTGTGAATGTTGCGGCTGACATAGAGCATTTCTTTTACAAGATGGTTAAGGGGGGCGCAGTCGCTGGAGACCGGGACTTTAAACTGAAGGCCTTCTCTCTGGCTCATGACAGAAATGCCGTGCTCGCCTATGCCGCCGCTCAAAATAATTTTATCGCCCGGTTTAGCGTTCGAACCGGAAATATCCAGCCCTTCGCTAATCAATCCTATACCTGCCGTATTGATAAAAAGCCTGTCGGCTTTTCCATGATTAACTACCTTGGTATCACCGGTGACTATTTGTACGCCGGCTTCCTCGGCAGTCTCCCTGACCGACTCAATCACTCTGCGCAAGTCTTCGAGCTCCAATCCTTCTTCAATAATCAATGCAAGGCTTATATAAAGGGGCGTGGCGCCACTCATGGAAAGGTCGTTTACAGTACCGCAGATCGCCAGTCTGCCGATGTTGCCGCCGGGGAAAAAGATGGGGTTGACTACATAGCTGTCGGTCGTAAAGGCCAGCTTGCCTGATAATTCGAATACCGCGGAATCGTCCATGCGGGACAGGATGGTGTTATTGATAGGCGGGACAAGTATTTTATCAATGAGATCATGGCTTAGTTTGCTTCCGCTGCCGTGGGCCAGCAATATCCGTTCACTCATTGAAGTCTCCATACTGGTAGTAGGCAGAGCAGGTGCCCTCAGAAGATACCATGCAAGGTCCGATGGGGTTCTCAGGCGTACACATTATTTTAAATAATTTACATTCGGGTGGCTTAACGACCCCGCGCAGCACCTCGCCGCAACGGCAGCCGGGGGCCTCTTTTGCAGGCGGTGTTTCGATCTTGAATACTTTTTCCGCATCGAAGCGTGCATATTTGTCCTTGAGCTTGTAACCGCTGGCAGGAATGGTACCGATACCGCGCCAGGAGGCGCTGGTAACATCAAAGACATCGCTCATCAATTCAAGCGCTCTGACGTTGCCCTCTGGCTTAACTCCCCGTGTATAGGCGATCTCCACCCGGGGGTCTCCTTTTTCTATCTGTTCAACCAGCATTTCAACGGCCTGCAGGATGTCCACAGGTTCGAAGCCGGCTACCACGCATGCAATACCGTAATCACGCGCATAAGATTCGTATGGGTGGGTGCCTATTATGGCGGTAACATGGCCGGGGCAAATTATGCCGTTTAATTTAATCTCCCCGAGATCGAGCAGAGCTTTCATTGCGGGAGGCGTCATCTTTAAATGGCAAAGTACACTGAAATTAGCGAGCTTTTCCTTTTGGGCCTGCACAATGGAAGCTGCAATTGTTGGGGCGGTGGTCTCGAATCCAATCCCGATGAAGGCGATCGACCTGGTGGGATTGTCCCTGGCTATTTGAAGGGCATCCTGCGTGGAATACACCACGCGTATATCCCCGCCCTCAGCCCGGGCTTTCTGTAAGCTGGAGTAGCTGCCCGGCACTTTCAACATATCGCCGAAGGTGGTGACGGTGACGTTGGGAATTGCAGCAAGGGCAATGGCACGGTCTATATCCTGGTTCGCTGTTACACAGACCGGACAGCCCGGCCCCGAAAGCATTTCGATAGAGGGAGGAAGTAGCTGGCGTATGCCGTTGCGCATGATGGCAACCGTGTGGCCGCCGCAAAACTCCATGAGGCGGGCGTGTTTGGTGGAAATGTGGGCGATCCTGTTTGAAAGCCCCTGAGTCAGGCCGGCATCACGGAACTCGTCAATGAACCTCATCAGGTAGTAATTCTACTTGATGTCCAACTCAATCTACAAACTACTCCGCGACATGCAGGCAGGTGACTTTTTCCTGTACGGCAGCTTCATTTCCAAGAAGCTATGCCAGTATCCGTGCATGAGCTGCGTGTAATACGGACCTGGTTGGTGCCATCAGCGTTCATAATATAAATCTCGCCGTTATCATTAGGGCAGTCACGCTTGGAGTAAAATACGATCCTGGTCCCATCAGGTGACCACGCAGGGTACTTGTTGTCTGCTGTGACATCTGTGAGGCCTACACGGCCGGTCCCGTCGGCGTTCATAACGTAAATCTGGTACAGCCCAGATTCATCAGATTGAAATACGATTTTCTGGCCGTCGGGTGACCATGCCGGATATTCTGTAGTGGAATTATCATTAGTCAGGCGTACCTGGTTGCTGCCGTCTACCTTCATAGAATATATTTGAAAATTGCCGTCACGGTCGGTCTGGAAAGCTATTTTGCTTCCATCGGGCGACCAAGCAGGGGCGACATTATTAAAGGAACCGCTGGTAATATGTGTACTGCCACTCCCGTCGGGACCCATGATATAGATTTGGTAAGTGCCATCACGATCTGATGTGAAAGCTATTTTGCTTCCATCGGGTGACCATGCTGGTACGGAATCATTGGATGTGTTATCGCTCAGCTTGACCTGGTTAGTCCCGTCTGCATTAATGATATAAATTTGTTGGTAACCATCCATATCTGAATAGAATGCTACTTTGGAGCCTTCCGGAGACCATTTTGGGAATGCCTCGGCGCCTTTCTTATTTTTAGTCAGCCGTATCCAGTTGGTGCCGTCAGCGTTTGATGTGTACAGTTGGGGGCCTTCAGCATCGTTAGTGCCTGACATGAACACGAGCTTTCCGGCCATGCCCCTTACGCTGGCCGTGCCGTTGTCGGACTGTACCGTGCGGTTTTGAGACATCATCGGGTTAATTTGAACTAGTTGTTGTTTGGGGATTTCTGAAACGGGGGTTGTAAGGTTCTCTGCCGGTTTGGCGCAACCCAGCACCAGGCTTAATGCGCCCAACGCAATAATGATTACTGCAGATATTACAATAAATCTGTTCAATTTCATCTTATTCTCTACCTTCGCCTGCTTCAACCATACGCTCCAGCAGGCTAATCGTCTCCTGCGCTTCTTCTTCGTTAAGTACGTTCAAGGCATAGCCGGTATGCAGCAGCACATAGTCACCTACTCTTGCCTCGGGGGTGAGAGCGATGCTGACCTTGCGGCCAACACCGCCGATATCAACTTCGGCCTGGTCGCCATCAATGGAGATAATTTTTACAGGGACTGCCAGACACATGTAAGAAGTATAGCTTACCAAAGCTTCAAAATCCAAATACTAAATCACCTGTATTCGGGATAGGAGTGCGCTTTTTTCTGCTGAAGTATAATATTTATCGCAATGACTTGTTACCAATATAAAGGAGAAATATGATAGCCTACAAAATACAGACACCCGAAGAAGTGCTGGCATGGGCGCAGCAATGTAACTGGATGCTGATCTGGGCCAACGAGGACTACAGCACTTGTGCCTTTGTAGCTACCGGCGGTAATATCGTCGAGTTTCATTTTGACAGAAATAAGGCTACCGTCAGGACGCTCCTATCTTACGAGTGCAAGTAACCATTTGCCTGACATAATCTTATCGCTCGCACAGGCAATTTCCGCCTGCTGCGGGCCATTGCTTAATTAACTTGCGCATTCTCCAACGCTCCATTTCCACTTGCACGTGTTGCCCAAAACGGGCATAATATCTGGTTTGATTGATTCACTAATCAATAGAAACTAAGGAGGAACCATGTCCGGAGCGCTATCTGGAGTCCGTGTATTAGATTTCAGCCGCATGTACGCGGGCCCCTTTTGTTCAATGATTTTAAGAGAACTCGGAGCGGAAGTTATTAAAATTGAGTTCAAGGAAAGTGGGGATGCGTGCCGGACCATACCGCCAATTACTGAAGGCTGTGAGGGTTACGCGTTTTCCATCCTGAACCGCGGAAAGAAGAGCATAACGCTTGAGCTAAAGAGTGAAGAGGGCCGGAAAATATCACTGGAACTGGCTGCCAGAGCAGACATACTGCTGGAAAACTTTTCACCGGGTGTAATGGACAGGCTGGGATTGGGTTGGGAAGCGGTAAATATGGTCAATCCAAATTTAATCTATGCATCTTTATCGGGTTTCGGGCAGACAGGCCCCAATGCCTCCCGTCCGGCTTTCGATACGATTGCCCAGGCGATGGGCGGGCTTATGAGTGTGACCGGGTTCCCTGAGAACCCGCCGACCAAATCGGGTCCTCCTGTAGCTGACCTCGGAGGTGGCGCCTTTACTGCTATAGCCATACTGGCGGCCTTACAACATAAAAACTCAACCGGAATGGGTCAGCATGTTGATATATCGTTGCAGGATTGTATCTGGCTCATGACGGCTGTGGAGTCTTTAGGTCACTATTTTCTAACGGGTAAGTCTCCGGGCAGGATGGGCAATATGCACCCCGGTATCGTTCCCTGGAACGCTTACAAGATTAAAGACGGATATGCGGTCCTTTGTATTGTAACCATAGGGCACTGGCAGAAAATGGCTGAAGTGATGGGAAGGACGGACCTGGTCAGTGATCCTGACACCCTGAGCTTGGCGTCGAGGGTGCAAAGGAGGTCCGAACTGGACCATATTATTGCTGACTGGGTAAAAGATAAAACCATGGCGGAATTGCAGGAGTTGATGGATAACGCCGGCCTGCCCTGCGCCCCGGTAATGGATACCGGTCAACTGGTGAATGATCCTCATATGAATAGCCGCGAGATGATAGTACAGGTTGAGCAAATGCTTTCCGGCCAACTACCGATGCCCGGCACCATATTTAAGATGTCCGAAACACCGGGAGACCCGACTAATCCGGCCCCCTTTCTTGGTGAGCATAATAGCGAAATCTATACGGAATTGTTGGGCTACAGCGAAGAGAAAATCGCCGAGCTGATGGATAAAGGGATAATCTAAGGGATTTGTCACCCTCACCGTTAGGAACTGTGATTCTTTCATCCCGCTTTTCTATTTCTTACTGCTCAAACCCATTGCCTGGGCATTAGGGCATATATTTTTTGCCCTGCAGTGATTGCAGGCTATCCTGGGGAAGACTATGAAAAAGCGGAACAGGAGAAGTCCGATCAACAGGACCAGTATTGCCAATAATGCGAAGGAGAAGCTCAGGAATAGCGCGGGAATAACCCCGATGATCGGCAAACCCAGGCTGGCAAGGTATAGATTGTTCGGACAAAACGCACCTCCGGCACGCCTCCCGAAATCTTCGATCTTTCCTTCCTGTGCAATCTTTCGGGAAAACAGGTTCAAACCGGATATGCAGAGAGAATTATCCAACCTGTAGTAAACGCAGTTGGGGCAGACTTTCATAGGCATGATCAGGTACATTTCTGAGAATGCGAACAGGAGATATAAAGGACCTAGCAGCCAACCGAGCCAGTAATTATAACCGAGAATGAAACCGACTCCGCCGAGCAGAAAGTGAACAGCAGTGAGCGCATTATAGGTGAATATACTCCAGGATGGGTACCTGGTATACAAGGTATCGTGCATTCTTTTGCTTCCCCCTTATTTAGCGGCGCTTGCTATGACTGCCTGGCCCAGAGAAATGCCCCCATCGTTGCAGGGCACCTGGCTGTGTACCAGGACCTTAAAACCACATGACTCAAGTCGGTTTACTACCCTGGTTAGCAACAGCCTGTTCTGGAAGCAGCCGCCGCTCAGCGCCACTGTATTAAGCCCGGTAGACTCCCTGATTTTCAAGCTTACATCTACGGCCATTGCTGAGACTGTATTATGAAATCTCATGCCAACCGTGAATTGAGGGCATCCCCGGAGCAGATCGTTGAGCACAGTTGAGATAAGGTCATGTAGAAGGATTATATGATAGCTGTCATCCCCGGTTATAGTAAATGGATAAGAACCGTGTTCATCCGCCGATTCATATGATTTCATCTCCAGCTCGATGGCTGCCTGCGCTTCGTAGTCAATAGTGGAACGGATATCAGCCATGGCGGATACCGCATCGAAAAGGCGGCCCATGCTGGACGTGAGAGGTGAATTGAGGTTTGACTCCACCTGTTTACGCACAAGGTCCAACTCCACCCTGTCAATCTTGCTCAGAAAGCCCAGCCTGCTGTCGAGGGCGTTTTCACCCAGGAGCGCGATTATATAACCCAGCGCTATGCGGTATGGTTTTTTGATAGCGGCTGATCCTCCCGGCAGCGGAAGATACTCGAGCTGTCCCACACGTTTAAAGCTTTTATAATCTGCGACCATGAATTCACCACCCCAGATTTTACCGTCAGTGCCAAATCCGGTACCGTCGAAGGCCAGGCCGATGACCGGTCCTTCAAACCCGTTGTCGGCCATGCAGGAGACGATGTGGGCATGGTGATGCTGCACCGGAATTGACCGTATGCTTGTTTTTTCCGCCTGCTCCATAGCGTACTTGGATGGCAGGTATTCGGGGTGCATATCATAAGCTATAATCTCAGGCTCTATGCGGAAAAGCTGTTTATACAGCTCGATTGTCCGCTCGTAGTGCTCCATGGTCTCAAGGTTTTCCATGTCGCCGATGTGCTGGCTGATGAATGCATGGTTGTCCCTGGTGAGGCAGAAGGTGTTTTTTTCCTCTGCTCCGCAGGCCAGTATTTGGGGGGATGAATAAGTGAGATGTATGGGATAAGGGGCATAGCCCCTGGCCCTGCGTACCAACTGTGATATCCCGTTCGCAACTATGGCAACGCTGTCGTCGTATGTCGAATAAATATCGCGGTTGTGAAGTAGAAAATAGTCTGCGATGGCGCCCAGCCTGCGCAAAGCCTCCGTGTTTTCCCCGGCGATGGGCTCCTCGCTTACGTTCCCACTGGTCATGATTAGTGGCAGTCCGGTTGCCTTCATAATAAGATGGTGGATGGGTGTATAGGGAAGCATCACCCCGATGTATTTCAGAGCGGATCCGACCTCTTTGCAAATGGTCGATCCGGGTTTCCATTTCAGTAGTACAATCGGGCTCTGCGGGGACTTCAGCAACTTTTCCTCGGCTTCGTTGATTTCGCAGTGCTTCCGTGCCTCTTCAATATCTTTTACCATCACAGCAAATGGTTTGGATGGTCTTCTTTTACGTTGCCTCAGCAGCATCACAGGGCCTGCCTTTTCGGCGTTACAGGCCAGCAGGAAGCCTCCCAACCCCTTGATGGCTATGATACTCCCCTCCTTTAGTAAAGAGGCCGTTTTTTCAATGATATCATCATAATCGACAGTCTTTCCGAGATTATCAGTTAATTGAAGCTGAGGTCCGCAGACGGGGCATGCGTTGGGTTGTGCATGAAAGCGGCGGTCGAGCGGGTCTTCATACTCCCACTGGCAGTCCGGGCACATTTTAAAAACGGACATGGTGGTCAGGGGACGGTCATATGGTATGTCCTTGATGATGGTAAAGCGCGGGCCGCAGTTGGTGCAGTTGGTGAAAGGATAATGGAAACGCCTGTTGCCCTTAGTAAAAATATCGTCAAGGCAAGGTTGGCAGGTGGCTATGTCGGGTGAGACGAGCTGGTACTTGCCCGGTGTGGCCACGCTGTGGCGGATCTCAAAACCTTTGTACCCGGCAGGCGCGTCGAAGCTGACGGATATTTTTTCTATCCTTGCCAGCGGCGGGGCTTTTTTCTCTAGGTCTGAAATAAAGAGGTCGAGGGTCTTTTTGTACCCCTCGACCTCGATCTTTACATCCTCTGAAGTATTGCAGACCCAACCGTTGAGGCCGTGTTGTCTGGCTAGTCCGTATACGAAGGGCCGGAAGCCGACTCCCTGCACCACGCCCCTGGCACTGATACGGGCCAACTGAAAAACACCGTTATCTGACATAAAATCGATTGAATTGTACTTCAAGCGGTAAAGGCGGGCAAGGCAAAATTAATGGAAAACGAAAAGGCGGGTGGTCGGTTTGCCTTTTCAGATAGAGGAGATATCTGACTGAGATTATCTAGGACTTCTTTGTCTGATATTGATAATAATACTTGCGACGCTGCCGACGATGAAGGTTATCGGAAAAACGATCAATGCCATAATGAAAAAAAATGGCTCATCACCACCTTTCCAGAAGTTCTCCCCAAGCAGAAATATAAATGATCCGTAAACTAAATTATGCAATAAAATACATATGGGAATACCTATAATAGATACACCGGTCAACAAAAGAAAATGGCGTAAGGGTTTAGCTACTTTCCCTTTGATAGTAAATATAATAAGTGATGAACCGAGTAATATTAATACCAAACCTGTCAGCAACAGGGATACGTCTCCAATTAGAAGTTTATTTAAACCGGGAAGAAGGATAACAGCCACTATAATAACGAAAATAACCAGGAGGGAATAGAATACGGCCCATGCGACACTCTGGTAAGTTTTGTTCTCTTTTTCTACCGTGTTATTCATTTCACTATTATAAACCAATGGCGGAACATTTATAACGGGCATCTATTGGAGGGATAAACAAAGGCAAGGCAGAATTAAAGGAAAATGAAAAGGCGGGCAAACCTCCCGCCTTTTCACACCGAGGAGCAATCTGACTGAAATTACTTAAACTTCACTTCCAGCGTGTGTGTTGAGCAGGAGACGCAGGGGTCATAAGCCCTGACCAGCATCTCCATAGCCAGTTGAATCTGGTCCTGCGGTTTATCGATGATCTCGGGCAGCAGTTTCTCGAAGTCGTGCTGGATGCTATTATGGTTCTCATTAGTTGGAATAATGATATTGGCGGCGATGCATTTACCGTCGTCATCAAACGTATAGTCATGGAAGAGTATGCCCCTGGGAGCTTCCACAGCGCCCACGCCGCGCCCGGCTTTGACCTTGACCTCGGGCTTCTCCTGCTTGATGCCTTTTGTGAGCAGCTTGTCCAGTATCATGATGCTGTTCTCGACAGCATGCACCGTCTCGACGAGTTGCGCCACGCTGATGAAGTAGGGATTATAGCAGGGGGCCTTGAGCCCGAAGATCTGCGCCACTTTTTTCGCTTTGGGGTGCAGCTTGTCGTGATTGATGTTAAAGCGTGCCAGCGCGCCCACCTGGTACGAATCCCTAAGGTGCTTGGTGAACTTAGCTGTCGACCATGGTACGCAGAACTCATTAGTGACCTTAAGGTAATCGTTAATGGGGATGGGCTTACAGTCGGTGGAGCCGATAGCGCCGCCGATAAAACTGTATTTATCCGGTCTGAAAAGGGCTATATATTCTGTCTCCCTGGTGAAATCGGGGAATTTGAGCGTTTTAAAGAGATCGACGGTGATATCCAGGTCCTGCATATACTGACCTTCCAGGGCTTCCTTGAGCAATTTGAGTTGCTCGATCTCGGGCCACTTTACAAACCCTCCCGCCACCATGGAGATGGGGTGGGTTTTGCGGCCGCAAAGCATATCGGCCCAATTGTTGGCGAATTTCTTCATACGCAGCGCCCTCAGTACAACATCGGTGTGTGTGGCTGCCAGCGGAATAACACTGCCTACACCCAGGAAATCAGGGGCGACCAGGAAATAAGTATGCAGCACATGGCTGGTAACGGTTTCTGCGTCGAAGAGCAGTTCCCGGATGAGCGAACCTTGCTCCGTCAGATTGACGCCGAAAGCGGCCTCTGTAGCCTCGATCGATGCGGTAGCGTGTGCCACGGCACAAATGCCGCAGATGCGCGGCGCAATGAAGTTGACGTCTGAGTAGCTGAGGCCCCGCAGCATCGACTCGAAAAATCGCGGTGACTCGGGCACCTCCCATTTGACCTCTTCTATCTTGCCGTCTTTGGCGTTGACGATGATATTGCCGTGTCCCTCTATGCGGGCCACGTGGTGGACTGTAAAATTCACGGTTTTCGTTGTCATTATTTTGCTACCTCCAGTGTCCCGTTGAAGATTCTGAATTGCTTGAGTACGTCCTCCACGGTCAGGCCGTATTTGGCCAGCAGGTCTTTCTGCGAATTAGTGTTGGGTTCATCAACCAGCGAGCGGCAACCCCAGCACTTCCTGCCTGCTGTCACGCAGATGGCGTTACAGCCGCCGCGGGTCACCGGTCCCAGGCAGAACTCGCCGCGCTCGAAGGCGCAGATGTTCTCGGCCAGCTTGCATTCCACGCAAACGGGATTGGGGCACTGCTCGAATTTCTTGCCTATCAGAAGGCACTTGATCAACCTGACCACCTCTACCCGGTTGGGAGGACATCCGTGAAGGAAGAACTCGACCGGTACCACAGCATGTACCGGGCGGGTGGGTATGGTCTTGTACCATTTAGCATTCTCACCGTATACCACCTTGAGGTTCTCCTCCATGGGATAATAGTTTTTCAAGCTGTTGACGCCGCCGGTGCAGGCACAAGCGCCCAGCGCGATAAGCACCTTGGCCTTGCTGCGTATGTCCTGTATACGTGCGATGTCCTTCTCTTGGGTGATGCTGCCCTCGATGAATGCAATATCGTAGTTATCGGAATGATCTGAGCTGGCCTCGCGGAACTCCACGATGTCCACCGCAGTGATCAAGTCCACGATCTCCAGGTTGAAGTTCAGTACTTCGAGCTGGCAGCCCTCACAGCCTGTGAAATCGAAGAAAGCAACTCTTGGTTTCATTTATACGGCCTCCTTTAATGACCTTACCTGGGCATAAGTGAAGACGGGACCCTCCTGACAGCAGTATAGGCCGTTGATCTGGCAATGGCCGCACTTGCCGACACCGCATTTCATCCTGCGTTCCAGCGACATGATGATGTGGTCTTCCGCCAGTCCCTTCTTCAGGCACTCGGCGATGACGAAGCGGTACATGATAGGTGGGCCTACCACAATTGCGAACGTTTTTGACGGGTCGAAGGACACCTTGGGGAACAGTGTGGTGATAACGCCTACATTTCCCTGCCAGGAGTCATCCGAGCACCTGTCGACGGTTTCCATAAAGCACATATCTTTGCAGGTGTTCCATTCCTGCAGTTGACCGATGAACAGCCTTTCCTGCGGGGAACGGCAGCCGAAAAGTGTGGTTACCTCGCCGAAATCCTTGCGGGTATCCAGCACGTAATTGATCAATGAACGCAGGGGGAAGAGGCCGATGCCGCCGGCCACGAAGAGGATATCCTTACCCTTAAGCGTATCCAGGGGGAAGCCGTTACCGAATGGACCCCTGATTCCGACCTTTGCGCCCTTTCCCAGCGTATGCAGTTTGTTGGTGACGCTCCCGGTGGCCCTGACGGCCAGCTCGAACGACCCTTTATGAGTGGGCGAAGAGGTGACAGAGATGGGGGCCTCACCAATGCCGAAGATTGAAATCTCAACGAACTGGCCCGGCTTCTGCCCGAGCTCTTTGCCGTCATCGAATTTAAACTCAAATACCTTTTCCCTGTCGCTGAGCGTGTCCACCCGCACGATCTCGGCGATGCGCGGCAGGTGGATCGACTGTTTTGCCGTTAGCTGCATTACCATTATTTCGCCTCCTTGAGCAGATTGAAAGTATCGGCTGGCAGGGCGATTTCCGCCAGGCAGGCGGTGCCGCATCTGCCGCAGCCCACGCAACCCAGGAATTTATAGCGTTCTACCAGGTACTTGCCCTTACGGTACATGCGGTGGCGGAACCTCTGTTCTTTATGTTCGCGGAAGTTTTCTCCGCTGGCCACTTTGGCGAACTCACTCAGCATGCAGGCGTCCCAGCGGCGGTAGCGTTCGCCGCCCTTCAGACTGAGGGCCATATCGTCCTGTACGTCGAAGCAAACACAGGTAGGGCAGACCATGACGCAGGACCCGCAGCTAAAGCAGGTCGCCGCTTTATCCTTAAATATACCGCTCTCCCACTTAGCATCGAGCAAGGCCGGTATCTCATCCGGCTTCATATTCAGGGAAACCTTGTATTTCTTCAGCGCATCTTTGCGTACCTTGTCGCGCTTTTCCTGGTCGGTGGACGTACCTTCTCTGGATTTAGCATGTTTCTTAATCAGGCTATCGCCCTTATTCGTGCCCACGGTCACGAAATACTCGCCGCCGATATCGGTCAGCATCAGGTCAAAGCCTTCCTCGGTAGTGGCGGTGCCCATGCTGGCGGCGAAAGATTTGGGGATGGGGTTAAGACAGTCAACTCCAATGATGGTAGAGTTGTTCCGCTTGAGGAAATAATTCGGGTCGGGGTTATTGCCCCCGTACACCGCATCTAAGAGCTGCAAAGCCCTGATATCGAAGGGGTGTACCCCTACAAGACACATTGTCTTTTCCTCGACCACCGGCTCAACTTTAGGTGTATTGCCGGCCTCGTACTTCAAGACCGTTTCAACCTGCGGGAAGAAGTACTTTTTGGGAGGCAGCAGCGATACGTCATAGTCTAGCCGCAGATCAGAGGCGCCCTTCAGCGGGCCGAAATTAAATTTGTTACCCTGGGCCTTGATGCCGATGACCTCTCCTGCAGCCTTCGTCTTGATCAACTCATCGACGAAGCCTGCCAGGTCTTTCCTGGAAATCACCCGGTTCTGCATACACAACTCCTTCAGGTTATTTTATTTGCATTTAACACTATGCAGCATATGTAAATATGTTCATAAATAGGTTTCTAACTCGTAAATTAAACCTATTAAGCTAAAAACGTTTTTTTAATAAATCAGCGGGACAACGTCTTTACAACGTTTCCGCCCGGGTCGTATATGGTCACTTCCAACGGCATAGTGCCTGGTAAAGTATGCGTAGAGCAGGACATGCAGGGGTCGTACGGCCTCCATGCCATCTCTATCTGGTTTAAAAGCGACTCGGGTATTTCCTTTCCCGGTTTGATCAACGCTTCAGCAGCCTTCTTAATGGACATAAACAGGGCTGCCTGGTTGTTAGTGGTACCTACGATCAGGTTGCACTTCTTTATCAGGCCCTTTTCATCGGCGGTATAGTGGTGTGTGAGCGTACCGCGCGGGGCCTCCACTATACCGACGCCTTCCGTCGGCTTATTGGTTGGGATGTTCCTTATATTCGGGCCGGTTATCTCCTTGTCCTGGCTGAGCTCGAGCAGCCTTTCGGCGGCGTAAAGCAGCTCAATCAGGCGTGCCCAGTGGGTTGCCAGGGTATGGTGCACTGGCTTTCCGCCCAGCGTGGAATACATCTTCTGGTATTCTTCCTGTGCCAGCGGGGTAGCCATGCCGTCGGCGGCATTGAGCCTGGAGAGAGGAGTGGCTCGGTAAACGCCGCTGTCTTTGCCGTCCACAAAACCTTTCCAGCCTACCTTCTTGAGGAAGGGGAACTTGGTATAGCTCCAGGGTTCTACGTGCTCTGAAATATGCTCCAGGTAATCGCGCGCCGCGTATTTGGCGAATTCTTTTCCGGACGGGTCGACTACGCGGACCTTACCGTCATAAAAATTGACCTTGTTCTTGTCGTCCACCAGTCCCATGTAATAGGTCTGGTGTGTAAAGGCATCGCTGACTATCATGTCCACGTAGGCTTTATTCTTCAGGACGATATCACTGAATACTTTCAGCGATAATTTGGCGAACTCAACATCCCTTTTAGCGATGTCTTCAATTTGCTTTCTATCCTCAGCAGAGATGCTCTTGCTGACGCCTCCCGGAAGGCCGAAGACCGGGTGTATCTGCCTGCCGCCCACAGTCTGGATGATCCAGTGGTTTTCTTTGCGGGTATTAAGTACCTGTCCGGCCAGTTCCATGCCTACCTTGGCGATGACGCCCAGGATATTGCGCTGGGCCACAGGGGCATCGGGTCCCATGATGAAATCAGGCCCGCCCAATATATAAAAATGAGTGGTATGGTCGGTAACATAGAATGCGCTGTAAAGCAGCTCGCGTATCTTTTTGGCAGTGCTGGTCGGCTCGGTGTGGAACATATCGTCCAGCGCCTTGGTGGCCGCCATGTGGTGTGCTTCGGGGCAGACGCCGCAGATACGCTGTGTGATCTGGGGCATGTCTTCAACGGGGCGGCCTTCGCAGAACTTTTCGAAGCCGCGCAGCTCGGGTATCTGCAGGTAGACATTGGCTACGCTGCCGTCGTCATTGAGGAAAATGGTGATCTTGCCATGTCCTTCAAGCCGGGTGATCGGGTCTATGAGTATCTTTCTCATGGTTTGATCCTCGCCCTGTTGATCATAGAGTCGGCCAGGCTGTAGCGGTAGGCTGTCCCTGCCGGATCAACGATGCCGTCGAGGATCTTTTCTATCTCATCGGGGTCGTTCGAGTCGATGATGGACGCCAGAGCGGTGAGGAAATGGCTGCCCTGGTCGCGCACGCCCTCGACCGGGCCGTAGCAGCCGGTGCAGGGCATATTAGCTTGCGGGCAGGGCGCGCCGCAGCCGCCGCGTGTGGCCACGCCGTAACACAGGAAACCCTGCTCGAGCAGGCATTTATCGGGTTCAGGGGCAAGTTCGTAGGGCCTGTGAAAGGCCTTGATTTTCTTTTCATGTTTTACACGGGGGCAATCTGTGCAGACAGCGCTGGAAGGATGGGCGATGACCGTGCCCTTTGGCGGCAGTTTTCCGCTTATCAGGGCTTCCAGCGCCAGCCAGGTCGTCTTCTCCTCCGGCGGACAGCCGGGAACGAAATAGTCCACGTCAACCGTCTGTGCCAGGGTCTTGACCGTGTTATAAAATTCCGGCAGGTCGAGTTCCCCTTCGGGGACGGTGATTTTAGTCTTCGGCAATACTTTGGCGGCGTTATCGGTAGACGGGTTATCCAGGTAGACGTTATCCAGTATCATTTGGGCCGTAAAGAAATTGGCCAGGCCCGGTATGCAGCCTTCATAGGCGCAAGAGCCGTAGGCGATCAGAATCTTCGATTTTTGCCGGAGCAGTTTAGCCATGTGCTCATTCTCGGAATTGCGGATGGCTCCGTTGAACAGGCAGGCGTCTATGCTCTTGTCGGCCATCTTCTCAACGTCTGCATACTTGGCATCGATGCCAACCGGCCAGAATACGATATCGGCTGCTTCGGCTAGCTTGAGTATCTTATCGCCGATAGCGAGGGTGGCTATTTCACAGCCGCCGCAGGAGGCAGCCCAGTACAGGGCAACCTGGAGTTTAGCCAACTTTCGACTCCTCTTTTTGTTTAAAGGGGCCTAAGGCCCTGACTTTTTCGGTCATTTCGTTAACAGTATGTGAAAAGCGGTCACCTTCCGAAGCTGAGACCCAATCTAATTGGAACCTGTCTTCCTCGATGCCGAGCTGTTTAAGGGTCCTTTTCAGGAGCATCATGCGGCGCAGTGCTTTGTAGTTGCCTTCGGCGTAATGACAATCGCCGGGGTGGCATCCCAGGACCAGCACACCATCGGCGCCGAGTTCAAAGGCACGCAGGACGAAGGCGGGTTCGACGCGGCCGCTGCACATAACGCGGATGGCACGTACATTGGCAGCGCACTTCATTCTAGAGGTCCCTGCCAAATCCGCACCGCGGTATGAACACCAGTTGCACAGAAAAGCGACGATCTTAGGTTCGAAGTCTGTCATATCAGTTTATATAAGATATTGACCGTCCGCAGGTCTCCGTAATTAAACTACCAAATGCAGTTATTGTCAATTGTAACCAGGGTATTAAAATTGCCTAGTCTTTATCTGTCAGCCTGGCCATCGGCCTCTTCAGCCGCTCTCGGTGCAGGAGGGCCGTCTGGTCCATCTCAAAGGCCTGTTTGACCATCGCATCTAGGCCGTTGCATTGCTTCCTGATCAGTTTAGTATCCAGAGAATAGAAGACGAGCGGCCCCTCACGGCGGGCTTGCAACAGCCCGGCGTCATGAAGGATGCCGAGGTTACGGGAAGCGCGGGTCTGGCTGATCCTCATAGCCTGTTTAATTTCCAGTACACAGGCCTCCCTTTCCATTAATAGATACAGGATCCTGAGTCTTGTTTCGTCTGCCAGGGCTTTGAATATTTTAAGTAGATCACGCATTTTTTCTTTGTCCTTTTACATTTATGCGCACATGCACAATAGTGTTAAGCTTGTATGATATATTACTATATCTGCCGGATTGGTGTCAACGGGGGTCGGCGGCCTCGAAATCTGCCGATATTATAAGTCACGAAGCGCATAAATGGAAATTGGAGTTTTATTGGTTCAGTGTAGGTGTATTTACATTGACAGAGAAAGCCGTAGTGGGTAGAATTTTAAGTTGTCTGTGGCAGCGTAGCTCAGTGGTAGAGCAGGGGACTCATAAGCCCTTGGTCACTAGTTCAAATCTAGTCGCTGCCACCACTCCTTCCATTTCGTTATCGATCTTTCCAATTAGCAGGGAAAAATATTATCATTGAAGAAGAATGAAAGTCCGCGACGTTATAAAGCTCATTGAAGCAAGCGGATGGTATTTGGTTATAACGGAAGGAAGCCACAGACAGTATAAGCATCGGGATAAACCGGGACGTGTGACTATTGCAGGCAAACTGAGTGATGATTTAGCTCCGGGTACATTGAACAGTATTTTGAAGCAAGCGCAGCTAAAGGAGAAGCAGTAATATGCATCGCTTTCTTATTGTGATAGAAAAAGTTAATAATAATTACTCGTCATATTCCCCCGATTTGCCAGGTTGCATTGCCACTGGCGCCACGCGTGAGGAAGTTGAGAAGAATATGCACGAAGCTATAGAGCTGCATGTTAAGGGACTAATCGAAGACAAAGTGTCAGTTCCTAAGTCGAATTCATTTGCTGAGTATGTTGTAGTCAAATAAAACCCGGTTTTGCCACTTACCTGGCTGTAACAATACTAATAACAGCAGTGGTGGTAATTGGTACTGGCTTGTTTGCATGGGGAACAGATATATCGTGCAGTGGCTTGATGATAGTGGGAGTTATATTACTGGCTGTATCGATATTGGGATTGAGATTGTGAAAATAGGAATCGATGGATAATTTAGTAACTGAGTAACTATCAAAGCTCAAATCTAAGATATGAGTTAAGATATCTGCTATCGCTTTTAAGCCAATATTCAGGGTGTGAGGAAAGTGACTCAAACATCGGAAAGGCACCTACTTCAACGCATTCATATAGGCTTTCAGTGTATGAAGTTTATCTTCTAATTGTTTCAGGCGAACGTTTAGATTTTCCTTAAACGTCTCGGATGTATAATCAACTTTTAGTATATTACCAATGTCCCGAGCAATCGTTACTATTTCGCTCACACTATTTTGGGCTTTGTCACTTTCCATCTGGGGCTTTATATAATCATCAAAAACTTTGTCGAGCGCTTGCTTGTCGTTGGCTGGCTCCCAGCCTCGCCATTTGTCATCTGCTTTTTTGACGTCAATGTTAAGGCCTTGGTGCTCTTTTTTCTCCACCCTTAGTATATGCTTTCCCTTGTAGCGTCCATCAAACCCATATGTATGTCGCCCTTGCAGCGTAAACCCAAGTATTTTCAATTGCGCCTTACAACTCTCATACAAATCATCAGCCGTCATTTTCCTCTCCTTGGTAGCAGCCCTAACTTCATGGGCATTTTCATCGTTCATCATCATCAGCCCAATTGCCTGCCCCAATAGTTGCAACACATAGATATAATTATACACCTGCATACTTCGGAACGGAATAGCCGTAAATTATACTACAGCTTCAGATTGGCTATATAGAGCATGGCTTTTTCCTGTTATGTTAGAATGAGCCTTGAGGAATTGTCTTGCGGCAATATCTGGTCTAACAAACGGATTTTAGGGCTACAATGCAAGAGAAGGAAATAAAATCTTGGTCTGAGTTTGCAGATACTCTGTCCGAAATTAAAACGGAAATTGCAGCATCAAAGAGGATTGAAGGTGCGGTACCAAGCAAAATACTCTATCGTGGTCAATCCAATTCAATGTGGCAACTGGACTCAACTCTTGAACGCTATTCCAAGGAAATGGCTCATACATGGTCAATAAAAGAATATATTATTCTGCTGTCAAGGTGTGCCCCTCAGATTGAATCATTCACAGACCAAAAGTGGGACCTTCCTAACATTGAGTGGGTGGAGGGACAACCTTTGCCCTGCTTGGAGTTTTGGGTTCATGTCCGGCATTGTGGTTTTCCGTCTCCTCTGTTGGACTGGACAGAATCACCTTATGTTGCTGCCTTTTTTGCTTTTCAGGAAAAATGCTCTGATGCTGAAAAGGCTTCGATATTTATATATACCGAACATCCCAGGGGTAGCAAGGGTGGTTGGGAGGCTGATCCCGCAATTTCAGTAATAAATGCAAATATTAAGACACACAAGAGACACTATTTGCAACAATCACGTTACACAATATGCAGTCAGCCATCACCAAAGGGTCTTATATTCGTACCACACCAAAAAGTATTTGATGGTTCATACAGTCAGCGAGGATGGCAAGATGTATTATACAAGATAAATATTCTAAGGTCTGAGAGATTCAATGTACTCTCATCTTTAAGTGAAATGAATATTAATTGTTTTAGTCTTTTCCAGTCTGAAGAATCCCTTATGGCTTCGCTTGCATCCAAATATATTGATATGATCCCTTAGCCCCTGTAACAAGTCTCTCTTTTTAATCCACGCATGGTAAGTATACACATCGGCAACCCAGCTTATGAGTACAATGTGGATTAGGTAACTCTGGCGCGTTACTTAGCTTATAGCGTTTTCCTTCAAGTCTTTTGCAGGAATCACATGATTCTGAAGTTGCCAGTATTTCCACATATGGGCTTACTCCTTCCTTGCGGTAACTCTCCAATTGTGCTTGATTCCCGGCCTGGAAAAGGAACATTCTTGCAGCAGCATCATTATCAATGGATAAACCTGTTTCAAAATTGTCTGGTAGCCATTTCATTGCCGTATTCGTGCCCCATAGTTCCATCATAGCCGCACCTATCCGTAAGGCTTCTAGCTTTTCGTCCCTCAACTGGGCAACAATTTTTGGTTTACTTCTAAAAATGGTCTCCAATCTTTCTATATCATGGCTTGGATTATAGTGTCTCCAGTCTACACCCATTCCACGCGAAAAAACTTGTTCACTTTCATAAGCAGCAACCGTTAGGCTTGCTTCCCTGAATCTCCGTTGCCTGAGATATTCTATTACCTGTTTTTCGACATTAGAGCGTTTCTCTTTCTCGGCAACTAAATATTGCTCTGCTATCTCTTGTCCACGTTGCGTACACTTGAGTAACGTCAATTCCGCGACGGCTTTTCTCATCCCGTCCGTGTCAACTTGCACGAGGCGCTGTATCATTTCATCCTTGCGACCAGATACGGGCAAACCTCTTTGCTTAAGCATGTCTTTTAGTTCAGGAACTTTGTATTTGTATGAGAGATGGTCATTCAGATCAGCAGTCGTTAACGATCCTTCGTTAATAAATCGCGTTATAGCTTGGTTGGATGGTTCACCAAGCACATTACCCCAACTTTCAGAATACTCTTGCCGTTGTCCGTGAATGAACTTGCTTAACAGTAGTAGATGAGCCTTTGACCTTTTCCAATCAAATCCAGTGCTATTCCCCTGTTGCTGACCCCAAGTACCTAATTGTTGTTGGTAATAAGGCGGTTGTGATTGCTGCTGAGTAGGCCAAATTAGTTGAATCCCGCAGCTTAAACAGTTGGGTTGTCCATATTGGACGAGTTGTTTACACTGTGGACAATCGTACCACTGCTGCATCAGATGCCTCCTACAAATTAAGTTATGTCATTATAGACCTGCATACTTCGGAATGGAATACTCGAATTTAAGCCTACAAATCCGTAAATTCTGTAAGACTCATTCATCCTTTGGCATGATCCTATTTTTTCTAACTTTTCAACCGGGTATACCCTTTAATTAGCTGTAAAACGAATAAGGACTCTTCAGTCCCTTGCTTTATTGGCACTTACTATTTCTCAGTTACCCTTGTTATAAGAGGCAAAACTTATTAAGAAAATATCGCTAAAGGTAATTGGGCGCATCCATTTATCAAAGCCCTTAAATTCATGAATCTGAAACAAATTAGAGGCCAGTAGATATAGAATGCCGGAGGCAATTACACGATAGGGCATTTACACAGCGTGAGGCGCGAGAGTAAAAAACCGTCAAGGTCACATAGGAGTGCAAGGGGGTGTATGTCAGTGCTTGGGATATTGCGGAGGGGATTTACCCTGCTTCTTGACGATTCTGGGATAACTGGCGTAGGTAACCTTTTTGGTTACTTCCAACAGCTCAACTTCGTGCCACCATTCATCGCCATAATCGAATAGATAGAGGAATTTAGGTCCACCATGTAGGGCAATACTGTCAATCCTGATACGAGTTGCCAGTTTACCCGTTTCGTCAGCATCTAGACCCTGTGAATGATACTCATTCTCCCTATCGTACGGTTTATTGCTCAAAAAGAAGCTGTACTGGTGTTCCTCAAAACGGTCAAAAGCTTTGAATATGGCTTTGTGTAAACTGGATAACATCTGATTTTCTTTGATATCGATAATCCGCCAAATATCGGGCTTGTCTTTAAGAGAGACTTTGAATCGGTGGATAAAGTGGGTATCAGAATTCATCGAGGTTCGAGTTTTTACTATTGTTGATCGCTTCTTTTGTTGAGTGGATTTCTCGCTGAGGCTCAGAACTTTCTTTAGAACATCACTTGCCAGCGGATTGGCGGGATCGATTCGTACTGCTTTTTCTGCATATTCCCTTGCCTTGGCAACACTCGCTTTGCCTAGATGGGCCACTGCAAGATCGGTCAATATGTTTGTGTTATCAGGTGCTAAGCGGCTTGCCTGTTCGAGCAACATTAATCCCTTATCTGCATCGCCGCTGTTATATATAGCCCAACCAAGCCCGCGTAAATACTCACCATCATTTGGCTCTCTGACAGCAGCTATTTCGAATTCTGGAATAGCCTTGTGCCATTGTTGTTTATAAGAGTAGATAAAACCCAGAATGTAGCGGTAGCCAGGGTTATACGGCTTTATATTAATCGCTTTCTTAATGTGGTCTTCTGCAAGATCAAGCTTTTTTAGCGTGAGAAATAGATCCCCCAGATAGGCATTTGCATATTCAACAGCTATCTCATCGTCGGCGTATCTCAAGAGGATATATTTATAGATTTCGATTGCTTTGTTATGATTGCCGGATTCAATGTGCTGCCTAGATTCGTCCCATATTAACTCTAATTCTGGTACGTTGTCCTGAGTCAAGTATCGATCCTTCCTGATTCAAGATATTGTGTATACAATATTACCATATGGTGTAAATGATAACTGCGGTTGTAGTACACTTGCTACTAATCTCAAACCTGGTTACCGAACCTTAAATGTAATTTTACTAAGCCTTCATCATTACTTACTCTGGTTCGCAGTGAAAATCTGCTATATGAAACAAATATTAAGGCCAGTTAGACAACGTGAAGCGGTTGCCTTATTATACTGCCGATCTTATAATGTCATTTAGGGAGGCATAACTTGAATATTAAAGTTGTTTTAGAGCCATCTGAAGATGGTGGTTATACAGTATATACTCCCTCTTTGCCGGGTTGTATCAGTGAAGGAGAAACAGAAGAAGAAGCCTTAACCAATATCAAAGAGGCTATTGAGCTCTATCTGGAACCTGTTGATGATGAGCTTTTTATCACAGATAGCCATATGGTTAAGGAAGTCGCTATATGAGCAAAGTCCCCAGCCTGAATTATCGCAAGGTAATCAATGCTCTGCAAAGAGGCGGGTTCGTAGTAGTAAGACAGAAAGGCAGCCATATTCGACTTCAGAAACGGACAGCCGAAAAGGTAATTAAACTGGTTGTCCCAGCCCATATCCCTATTAAGCGCTCAACACTATCAAAGGTCATTAAGTCAGCAGATCTTTCACTTGAAGAGTTTCTAAAGCTGGTTTAAATAGAGCAGTATATTCAGCTTGACTGTAAATCCTTGGCCTTATATCGCTGCATCATAACGAGAAGGAGAAGCAAAATGAAGTCTGCGACGATATTGAAAGCCGAAGGCGGCACTCATAAGCCCTTGGTCACTAGTTCAAATCTAGTCGCTGCCACTTTTTCAAAGGCCGTTTTAACTGTAACTACGAAGAAAACAGTGGTGCTTAGCTAATTTCACTAATTTAGTACTACAGGAGACTGCTAAAAAAGTCATCTTGGAGAATTTATTTACCTTGTTTGCCCCAATTGTCATATGTTACATCACTTGATGATTGAGTCGATGATTGCCCCCCATTTTTCCCCCACGTCTTCCATGACGCTGATGATTGATCCCCTGATTGACCGCTCGAGGAAGTTGATGAACTCACCGTAACCGTAGATGATGCGTATACAGAACCGGCATTGCTAGTAGCAGTGATTGTATAGGTAGTATTCTCAGTGGGGGTTACAGTCTTTGTCCCACTTGTAGAATTGACAGAACCGACGCCATTAATAGAAGTTGAAGTTGCTCCACTGACATCCCATTGCAATGTCAAAGATTGGCCTGAGCTAACAGAAGCTGGAGTAGCTGTAAAAGAATTTATCGTAGGGAGAGCCGCCGGACTCACAGTATCCTTAGCTGACGAAGTAGCAGAACCAGCGGCAGGTGTTGTTGCAGTTGCAGGAGGTGTGCTACTGGCTGGTGCAGATGTTGAAGGGGTGCCTGCCGGTGTTGCTGATTGGCTGGGCACATTACCGGGTGACTTGTTTGTATTCATTATAAAAACAGCTGCACCGGCTATGCATAGAACGACCACGAAGACTATCAGAAACACAGCTAGTCCTGATGGGGACTTCTTTTGGGGAGCAGTTGCGCCCGGCCTGTATAAATACTGTTGAGAGTATTGGTTCGGATTTCCGCCAGCTGGATATTGGTTATATGGCGGAGGATCGTTCCATGTCTGCTGCTGGTTTGGATTGTACTGGCCATATGGGGGAACGCTCATTCCCCCAGGATAAAAGACCAGCCCACAATAGGTGCAAGCGTTTTGACCGTAGCTAACCGTTGTCCCGCAACGAGGACACGAATAAATTTGCTGCATAGGTGCTACCCCCTAGACCAGGAGCTTGCTAATGTTTTGATATACAACATTTCTTTTCAGTCTGTTCTCCGCTAATAGTATTATACAAAATAACAAGTTTTACTTCATCATCTAGTTCAAATCTAGTTGCTGCCACCAATCCTCATTTTTCACCAAGTCATTACGAGCGTAGCGAAGAAATCCCTATAAGCGAAGGAATCGACCCAAACCAAGGGACTGCACAAAATCAACAAGTTTATTTAGCTGCCAAGTCAGAACAAAGGATTCCCGTTTCGCAGGCTGTTGAAGGATTCCTACTGACCTGTAAGTAGGAACGTAAACCTAATACTGTTGAATGCTACCCTGCCCTATTTAACCAGTTGTACTGCCGGGGGTATCCATGACCTGTCCAACACTGACTTCTGCGGCCAATACAGGCGCAGCGTCAATGAAAAGCCACCGCTGGCCGGGGCCGGCAGCCAGTTGGGCATCTTGGCAGAGTCAGGTGAATCGCGCTGTATGTAGATGTCAATCGAGCCATCGGGATTCTTTAACAGGGGCGGGTCACTTAATGAGCCCAGACAGTATCTATTGATCGGGTTGTCTGCGAACAGAATTTTTTCATTATACATAGAAAGCGACCAGAAGCCGTTTACAGGCGGTATGCCGTCCTTATCGAAATGAATTACATATTTGTTAGTGCTCGAAAACTTAGCTCCATCGCTGCTGGTCGCTGCTGAGGCATAGAAAGCGTCATCAATTAGATTAGCGCCCAGCCCCCGGTAAGCTATAGCTGCTCTCAGTATGTAGTTAGTCTTGTAATTGCCGGTATCGTAGGAGAGTTGCCACCCGTTCTTGATAGTACCCATTCCCCCGGCAGGAATTCCAGTCAGAGCGGACTGATAGCCGGTTTGGATTGCCGACTTAACGCCACTGTCCAGCCCCGCAAAATATGACTTATAGTCAACTCCAGCCTTGATGCCCATCTTTGCCATCCTATCCAGTAGTGGCGCATCTGCTAGATACGGAGGGTTTTCAACCATTAATTGGCAGACACAGTTGAAATAGTTGGCAGCATCCAGGGCCAGCAACTGGTTCAGAGGCGAAACCTTTGTATTGACATTAGGATCGACCGGAACATTAGCCGGCGGCACATAATTGGTGCCCCATGCAGAGAGCGGCGTAAGCTTCAGCTGGTCCTGAAGTTTCGAGACGTTCTGGTAGTCGGAAGGACCGGTACAGGCGATGCGGCCTACTATCCAGACCCATCTGGTCGAAGACTTCATTTCTGTGATGCCTTCAGGTAATTTGCCACTCCAGTTCGGGCCGGTGATGGCAAAATTACCGGATCTGGTACCTGTAGTGCGTGAGCCAGGTGAGGCAAAAGAGTCCGTCCATAAGTTAAGCATAGGCATCAGGTAGTAGCGGCCCTGAGTGTCTGGCAGAGAAATGATGATAGGTTCTTTCCCGGTATCAACCCAGGCTGATGAATAAAGCGTGTCAGCATTGGGGTTTACTACATTAACAAAAGTCGCATCAGGAAATACCTTCTTATTGCCGAATTGGTTGGCTGGTGACCCATTCGCATTAGGTGCCGGGACTGCAGTAAAGACCTGCCGGGTGAGGTCCATAATGACTAGCGGGAAGCCGTATACCGTGGCATCGTAGGCGATTTGCTGGGCTTCCTGAAGGCTGACGGTTTGCGGGACTGGGTTCTCACGGGGAACGCATCCAATAGCTACAGTACCCACCATGATCAGTAAAATGACGAGAATTAGAAACCTATGCAGAATTATTTTTCTCATATAATTCCCTACCTCTTCACTACACTAGTTTCTGAGCAATTATACTACGACTCCGCTATATTTCACCTTTCCCAGTGAGATGAAATCTGCAGCGATAATAGAATCAGAGAGTGGCACTCATAAGCCCTTGGTCACTAGTTCAAATCTAGTCACTGCCACCATTCCTCTTCAATCCTCTGTATCCGAACAAGGGATTCGTCAAAATAACAGAAGATGCCGATTTCAAGCCATGTTAATACTTCGAACCGCCGATTTCCTCCCCCCTTCCAGTTACCATGAATACAACACGCTCGCAGATATTGGTTGCCCGATCTGCAGCCCTTTCCAGGTTATGGGCAACCCAAATGAGGCGTGTTGCCCGGTTAATTGATTTTGAATCCATCATCATAAAGGTAAGAAGCTCACGAAAAACCTGGTCGAAAAGACCGTCTACAACATTATCCATACTGACAACTTGCCTGGCTGATTCCACATCACGTGTAATGAAAGCCTGGACACTTTTAGTAACCATATCGATAGTTATTTCTGCCATCCTCGGTATATCAATCAGCGGTTTCAGAGGCGGCTCATCACCAATCATAACAACTATTTTCGCAATCCCATCAGCATAATCGCCAATCCGCTCAAGTTCGATAATAAGATTAAGCACAGCTACAACAATTTGAAAATCACCGGTAGCAAGATGCTGAGCTGCATTAAGTTCGACGCACTTGTTTTCAATAGCATATCTTTGCGCATTAATCCCGGCATCATCAGCCATTACCTGGTGTGCCAATCTCAAATCCCGCCTTTTTAAGGCATCAACGGACTGATCTATTGCCTTGGTTACATCGCCGGCCATAGTCAACACATTATTCTGGATTTCCTGTAATTGATTGTTAAAGGCAGTATTCATTTTAAATATGTTCCTCCTGCCGGCTTAACCGGATTTAACTTAATACAGTTGCAGCGTTTTGAGTTTAATATTCAGAATTTCACGCATATTTTATGGAGATACCCTCCAATACATTGGCCACATCCTCACACTTATCAAGAGCGGCCTCCATATACCCGTAAATCTCACGCAACTTAATAATATTGGCCATGTCGCAGCAGTTATCAAAAAGCTCACCCATTGCTGAGCGGTATAGCCTATCCCCCATATTTTCGAGGCGGTTAATTTTAATACATCGCTTATTTATTTTGTCACGATCAATACGAATATGTATTTCGGAAATTGCCTTCTCTATTTCCATCGCCGCCTGCAAAATTATATCCGACAAATGCCTGACTGTATCAGCAGGTTTTTCTATGTTATAGATAAGCATAGTTTCAGCTGCCGAATGGATGGAATCGGCTATATCGTCCAGCGACTGGGCCAGTACAACAATATCTTCGCGGTCGAACGGGGTATTGAATACACTGTTTAGCAGCCCCATAATTTGATGGGTAATAGCATCTCCCTGGTGTTCGAAGTCAGTTATCACCTCGACCCGTTCCTTGATATTTTCCCAGAGATCCATCATATCCTTTAGCTGTTGAGATATTTTCACTGCATTCCGGGCGCTCTGCTCAAAAAGGAAAAAGAATTTTTCCTCCCTGGGAAGAAAAGAAAACTTGACCAACCTTTTACATCCTTCCTTGCTTTACGAATTGCGGACTTTATCTTAGACAATGAAGATTTAAAAAGCAAGGGAGCGGCTGAAGAATGGTGAAGATAGATTAATGTTACAGAGTCTGCTGGGACTTACAACATTGATGATGACTAACAGGTATTATCAGGCTGAGGGATGCTATGATGCGATAGAGGCACATAAGAAGTTTAGCCTGGTGGATGGGTTGAGGTGATAAGGGTTTGTGCTGGTTCTCTACTCGACTTCAAAATTCTCAGATTTAAAATTGCTGTAATACCTTCCATTTTGAGCGGTGAAACGGAGTACGCAGTAATCAGGATCAGTTACACCCTTTGGATAATACATCTCATCACCATTCTTCCAGATGCTTTGCCTGGATGTGCTGTCACGCAGGACTTTCATGGTGCCCCGAAGCATAACACCCCTGTAGAAGCGTTTATCGAAAAAATACACACAGGCTTTCGGATTTTTGGTATATTGCTTTACTCTCATCGAGGATGTGTTGGTTGTGAAGAAGATATGCTTTATCCCTTCTCTTTTCCTCGGTGGAAGCATTGCCTTTGAATTGGGGAATCCATCTTCATCAACTGAACTGATAATAGAAACGCCTGCTTTATCGATCAGATTGCCGATTGTACTACTTGCATCTCTCATTCTTCTTGTTCTCCTTCACGTTATTATATGAAATAGCAAGGGTCCTTGCATGCTGTGTATATTATTGACATGTTATGGTTGAAGAATGGTGGAGATAGCTTGATGCTTCAAAGACTATTCGGACATACTATATTAATGATGACAAATAGATATTGTCAGGCAGTTGGATGTTATGATGCACACGTGATAAAGTTGGTTAATATAATTTGTGAGGAAGGATCTATGGCTACTCAAGAAGATATTCAGAAGATTGAGAATCATTTGATTGATGTTGAGAACTACATCGAGAAAGGTCGTTTTACTCCCGATCAGAATTTAGAAGGTGCTAAGAAATTGGCTGACATTGATATTACG
>JBEKCL010000006.1:0-39900 GCA_050014895.1 Dehalococcoidia bacterium | reverse complement strand
GGCAGACGGAAGTATCCTTGTACCGGAAGTCTTAAAACCCTATATGAACATCGACGTAATTAAATAACCATCACCACTCAACATGTGCATATTGCAAGAAAACCAGTGTGCATCCTCTCCCGATTTTTACTTCGTAAAGACCCTGCTCACAGCTAACACCTTGACATTGCCTTCAAATTCAATTTAAATATGTATAACTATACGGAAACTGTGTGGTAGCTTTTAATAACTATGACTGAAGGTCAATCACAGACGGGACCAAGACTCTGCCGCCAGTGCGGCGGGGTGGTTCCAGAGGGAACGGCCATATGTCCCCGGTGCGGACAGAAATGGTACATGGACCGCGTTGAACAAAGGGGTGTAGACCTCTGGCAAAAGATTATTGAAAAGAGGGCTTCCTCCGGGCTGGGAGAGGCGGTACCTGCGCAAGACGAAAACAAATACCGTTGTCCAAACTGTATGGCGGTTTTAAAAGCGCCTGCCGCTATCTGCCCTTTCTGTGGCAAAAGCACTTTCAAAACTAAAATAGTGCCCGCCACCCATGATGATGAAAAACTCGCCGGACAACCTGAAGATGAACAAATCCAGTTTCCAGAAGCCGCCAAGGGACTTGCTTCAATAAAGGGATCCACTCAGCGCGCTGCCAAGCTCAAAGGCAGGAAGCGGCTGAGGACCATTGATGCTGTTATCATTGCAGTCAGTATCATAATTGTAGCAGGAGTCGGCTTTATGTTAGCACGCCAGTATGGCATACTGCCCTCTTCCCTATCGTCATTATTCACACAACCGGCTGTAAAACAGCCACAGACAACAACCACAACAACGACTACAACAACGGCTATAACGAAAACTCCTTCCGTATCCGGCATTAAAGTATCCGATCTCACGTCAGTGAGCGCCGTCATATCCTGGTCGACTGATTCGCCTGCATGGGGAGAGGTGATCTATGGTAAATCTGATTCTTACGGCGAAACTGCTGTCGCTGCATTGCAGGGTGATACACAAAATATAACTTTAACAGGATTAGAACCGGCAACGGCCTATCACTTTGCTGTACTGGTAACGGATGGCAAAGGCCAGGAGATTTCCCGCAGCAGTGACAACTTGTTTAATACGTCGGCAGCAAAGGACGTAAAGCTGCCCTTGATGACACAAATAAAAATCATCCCAACCGATATAGGCGCTATCGTCCAGTGGGTCACCGATAAACCGGCTACCAGCCAAGTGTTGTACGGCTCCGATCAGTCGGTTACTAATTCAACTCAGCTTGATTCCAGGCTGGTGACAGAGCATTCTGTGCATTTAAGCGGGCTGGAAACAAACAGCCCATATTACTACCGGATAAAATCGACTGATGCCGACGGCAACGAAGCCGTTATGGATCCTCCCGGCACATTTATAACCCTGATCACGGTGCCCATCGGTTCAAAGGTAGGCGAACGGGCAGCCGATTTTACCCTGCCTATTTTCCAGACGCAGCAGAGCGAAGTGCTGCGAAGTTACAAGGGCCAAAAAATACTCCTCACATTCTGGGCAGTGTATTGCCCCGAATGCGACCGCGAGCTTTATCTTCTGCAAACTCTCCAGAATAGGAACATCCCCAACGTAAAAATAATAGCGGTATTTCTTGAGAGTACACCGGAAGATATAGCAAAAACCATTGCCACGTACAAAGCAACCAACGGTGACCTGACGGTCCCTGTGGTAGTGGACGCATATAAGACCACTGCCCACCTCTATAACGTCGAAAAGGTGCCATGCACATTCTTTATAGATAGTGATATGATAATCCGCAACATCGAGTTCGGCGGCTTTAATGTCGACCAGGTCGAGCAAGCTTTAAATGATTTATGACCCGGTGGATCAAAAATCGCTTGACAGTCGATCGTTCCCGTTGTAGTGTTGATATTGAATGATGCAAATACAATGTAAATATAACGTAAGTCACGGCAGGTCGACTGAATTAATGACTGATTTGGTTCACGGGAGTAATTGAGTTGGATAGTCAATTCAGATGTGGCAAGTGCGGTAAACCAATATCCTCCAAATATGCAAAATGCCTTGACTGCGGATCTTTAGGTCCTCATACATTCAGCGGTTCAGTAGGATCACCTGTGGACGGTGGCCCGCCGGTTGCACATCCGCCAAAACGAAGAGACACATACCCAGCAGAGCAGATTGATAGACCTCAGCCTCCTGTTGCCCATCCTCACGAAAGGTACGAGGCAGCAGAGCCAATGGGTATCTCTGACGAGCCGCCACGCTCACATCCCATCCTTGATTCAGAGGACGATTCAAAATTCCCAGCAGGCATGCGTCCCAGAAGTCCTATCCTGGATTACGTTGAAGACATGGATGCATCCGAGAATAAGGAACCGAAAAGGCGCTATAAAAGGGAAGATGACAGAGACTCTGAAGATGAATCCGATGACAATGATCGCTATCTGTCGGATGATGATGACCAGCGTGAAAAACCAGCCCCTGAAAAACCAAACAACACCCTGACCATAGTAATCAGCATTATACTGGTTCTTTTGTTAATTATTGCAGCCATTTATGTTATCAATAATTACGAAGAGTTGACGAAATGGTTAGCATCGCCTACGGTGCCTGAAATCTTCAAACCATCTGAGTAAATTTCGTCTAATTGCATAAATTTTGAGGCTTAATCCGGTTTGAACGATCTATTTAAATGTAAGAATTGCGGCGCACCCAGGAAATATATAAATCAATTCTGCCCTGAATGTTATTCCACCGGCCCACATATTCCCATCGGCAGCAGGGCTTCACGTTCATGGCCTATAAAGCGCAAGGTAAACCCGGATACTCCCAGATGGGACGATGTTGAACCTGACGAAAAAACCATAGTCAATAAGCGTAAAGAAACGCGTAAAAAAGAGACAAAGAGTGATTCTTTCAAAGAACACAAGGTTAGCAACACAACCGATGACGATAAGGATATGCGAAGCTTATGGTCCACTGGGCCGTCAACAAAACCGATTAGCGGGACAACCTGGCGCAACATTTCAATGACAGTAGCTGCAGTACTTGCTTTAGGAATAATAGCCTTGAATTTCAGCACTATCACCGAACAGGTAGTTACTGCTAAAAACCGGATCAGCTCATGGATTACAGCACATCACCCAGATACCAGTGCCACTATCCCTACCACCACCGCTACTACTACGTCGACAGGTCTCGTTGAGAATAACTCGGCTGCATCTAACAATCCCACTCCGATCATTACTCAGTCACCCACTGTCACCGAAAATGCAACTGCAAAGCTGCCTGAACCTGCCAAAGACACTACAAAGCCAGTCATAATAGGTGTACCGGACGTCCAACCAAGCGACACTTCGGTGACCATTGAATGGAAAACGGACGAAAAATCAACTTCACTGGTAAAGTATGGGACGGACACTTCATACCCGTTTCCATCCACCGAGGACGATCACAAAAGCACCAGTCACAGCGTTTATATTACGGGACTTACGCCGGAGACCAATTATCATTACCAGGTAATCTCTTCGGACGAAGCCGGGAATACCCTTACCTCCGGGGACTACATATTCAAGACAGCATCATCAACAAATGCAGCCCCCTATGCGGGATCCACAGCGCCTGATTTTACACTCCATGACCTGGAAGGAAAGGAATTCTCGCTCAGCCAGTTCCGGGGAAAGAAAGTTATACTTAACTTCTGGGCAAGCTGGTGTACACCCTGCAAGATCGAACTTCCCCATTTACAGGCTACATGGGACAAGTATAAAGACAGCGGCGACGTGATGTTCCTCAGTGTCGCAGGCAGCCAGTCGGATGAAAGTGTCATCCGATCATATATGAAGGACAACGGCTTCAATTTTACGGTATGCCTTGATTCCGATGATAGTACTTTCAACAGGTACGAGATTGTCAGCATCCCCAAGACCTATTTCATAGATAAAGACGGGGTGATCCGCCGTGTACAGCAGGGAATGTTCACCAGCCCTGGTGAAGTGGAATTCATGCTCAATTCATATTAATCGCCGGAAATGTTTTGCCTAATGTCTTCAATAGCTTTTCGTTGACAATGAACTGCCCAAACTTGACAGATGAGATATCTTGACTTACCTTTAATATAAAATTTCCAGGTCTGTTTGAATGGATAATAATACATGCCCAGTAGCATAACCTGTCAGAGATGTCAGTGTGTCAATGAGCCTTATGCAACCACCTGCCAAAGATGCGGTGCACGGTTCTGCCCAAACTGCAAGCTGGTAATCGACTCAGCCAGCGCCAGAGTCTGCCCTCACTGTGGCAAGACGGACCTGACATTCAAACCGGGGAAATACGCCGGCAGCACTTACGTTGCGCCGGGCGTCTCTGGAGCGCCAGCCAGTCAGAACTATTGCTCCAATTGCGGCTCCAGGGTTGAATCGGGCGTTAAGAAATGCCCTTATTGTGGACGCCTTGGCACGTTAGTAACCCAAACACCCCGGCAGGGGTATGGTGTGATGAAACCGGCACACGGCGAACTTGATCAGTCATATGCTCCGGAACCTGAAATAACTACGCAAAAAGTCTGCTCGAAATGCGGTACACCCATTCCACCGGGTTCCAGCCTTTGCCCAATACACGGCAAGTTCGGTGGAGGAAGCCATCTTTCTGAAAGCTCAGGTCCACTCATGCCCGGCAGGCATACAGGGGACCTTTGGAGACGGATAGAAGAGAAAAGGGCCGCCAGCGCATCGGCGGAGCAAACCAGGGGAAAAACCCATAGGGCTCCCCCGGAAGACATATACCCCCAGATGGTTTCCGGGCCTGCTACGCCACCACAAGAGGCTGCCCCCCAGCCGGAGATGCAGGAATTGCGTGCGTGCCCGAGTTGCGGCTACTCCGTGCCGGACCGCAGCAAAGTTTGCCCGAATTGCGGTTATACCCGCCTACCACCCCAGAGAAGCCGGCCCATCTTTAAGGCTGAAGCGTTTTACAATAGCAGGGAGGCATTAACACAAGCATATCCAGCGTATATGCCGCCGGCAGACCAATATTATGGTCAACCTGCAGTGCAGCCATATGAAGAATCCTACCCGGTTCCCACCCCAGGCTTCATCGAGGAGATTCAACCGGAAAAGAAAAGAAAGAAAGAAAAACAACCGAAAGAAGCCGCGTACAAAGAAGCAAGCCGCAGGCAAAAGAAATCGCCCTGGCCTTTGCTGCTTGCAATGCTAGCACTCGCTGGCGTAATCATCATTGCAGTGGTATTGATAATGGATATGCTGAAGGCCCCGTCTCCGGTAGCTGTTCCCAGCAACACCAACCCTGGTACGGTGGTCGCAAAACCTCCCGTGATATCGAATATACAGTACTCAGATATAGGTAAGACAGGAGCTACGGTAACATGGACAACCGACAAGAAATCCAATAGCATCGTAATCTATTGCATGGAGGGCGGTACCCTGTGTGAAAACGCCAAAGACGATGCACTGGTAACCAGTCACAACATAAAACTTACCACACTGGAACAGGGGAAAGCCTACCATATTACGGTCAAGTCAATGATCAATGACGTCGATGCCAGCTTGGATGCTCCTAACGATCTGAGTACGTCAGATTTAAAGGATACTACACCCCCCAAAATCACGGGTGTAATGCAAACAAATATGGTGAGTAGTAGCTCAACTGCTTCACTCACTATAACATGGACAACTGATAAGCCGGCCACCAGCCAGGTAAGCTACGGGACATCAGCGGCATACGGGACTCTGCAGCCCATGCAAGCGGATACAACTATGCTAAAAAGCCACGATGTGATCCTGAATGGTCTCCCTCTTCAAACTACCTTCCATTATAAGGTAATTTCGAGAGACGCCGACGGCAATGAAGCATCATCTCCTGATTCAACCTTTGTTACGCCTGCGCCAGCGGGATCAAGTATAGGCAGTACTGCCCCGGATTTCACACTGGCCTGCGCTGACGGAAGTCAGGTAACCCTAAGTTCACTACACGGGAAAAAAGTAATAATAAACTTTTGGAACCTTTCCTGTCACTACTGCATGGAAGAACTGCCCTATTTTCAAAGCATCAGGACGAAGTACCCTGATATCGCAATGCTGATAATCAATAGCGCTGCCGGAGGATTTTCCAGTAATCAACCGGCGGAAGTGGGTAACGCCATTACAGGCGCAAACTACACATTTACGGTTCCGATGGACGCGGCGGGTACTGTTGCTCAGGCCTATAATGTTACAAATGGCATACCCATGACATTTTTTTTAGATGCTAATGGTATTATTAAAAACATACAGGATGGAGAATTCAGTAGTAGTGCTAAAATTGAGGCCATGCTGAATTCCTATTAACAGAGAGCAACCCCTTCGAATCGAGCACCTGCATTTCTTTCCAAATCAACGATCTCCATTTAACCAGGGAAACCCGGGAGTCTAGTTCATAAAGAAGCTGCAAGAAGTCAGCCATATACATGCCAACAAACCTGTCCATCATTTGCCCCAGACTCCAGCGGCCCTGATATCTGGAAGTAATTCCTCTAACGGCCACTGAAACCGCTACAGCGAAGCCGAGGACCGCCAAAATGCGGACAAGGATAGTAAGAGGAACAGAACATTATCGTTTTCCGGATAACAGCATCTGAAAGCTTTGACGGGGACCTTCGTCAATAACTATAATAAACGGTCTGATGAAGCGGTTGAAAAATTCGGTTAGCTATCCGTTAGCTATTTTTTCTTATGTTAACCAGCGGCCGGGGCGGATAACCCGAATTTAGCTTCAACAAGCGGCATGGAGGGGTGACCGAGCGGCCGATGGTGACGGTCTTGAAAACCGTTTTAGCTTCGTGCTAACGCGGGTTCGAATCCCGCCCCCTCCGCCACCATCTTTAAAGTCAGGGGCTTCTCCTTCCGGTTAGTCCCCACCTGAGAGCAAATTTCCCGAATTCTTGAGGGAGAAACTAAGGGCTATCAGCAATACGCCGAACAGGACCATATAAATAGCAATCATAGTGACTATCAGCACAGCACCAAAACCCACATTGCTAAAGATTAAAATGCCCAGCAGCGCAGAAAATATACCACCCAATAACAACAACCATTTATCTGGCAACACAGCCCACTGTGCAACTGCAAATATAATCTCCAATATTCCCGTCAGAAGCGCCCAAGAAGCAATTACATAAATCAGGATAACGGCTGCAATCAATGGAGAGGCAAGTATAGCTGCTCCCGCCAGAATACCGACAATTCCCTCAAACAACAGCCACAATCTGTCTTTATGCTGCGGCCTATTGACGATCGCCACTACCAGGGCGAAAACTCCATCAACCAGCGCATAAATACCTATGAATATCACCAAGGATGTGGCGGCAGCCTGCGGTATTACCAATATAACGATGCCAAGAATAAGAGCCAACAGCCCCCTTAGCGCCACCAGCCACCAATTCTTTACCAACGCTTCAAGCATGTGTACCTCCTAGGCTTCGAACCTAGCAGTATTATATATCAGCACGCCTACAGTAGATAGCCCGGTATCACTTTGCCAGATAGCAGTATCCCATCTATAATTATATATCTGGTACGAGCATAATGAACAGTAAATTTTTAAAGACGGCAATCATCCTGGTTCTGGGAAGTTTTCTGGCTGTCAGCGTGGTTTTCGTCCTGATACTCTTTGCAGTGAAGGGACCATCCTGTATGCCGGTTATGCCGGTCACAAACAAAGCAGCCACTTGTTCGCAGGAACAAGCATCAGCTTTATCACTCAGCTTGATAAAAAATAGCCCCACTTTCGGTTTCGACGGTATTAAGGACAGTATCCAACAGGTTAAAGCAGAATCGCCTGATAATGGGTCAACGTGGAACTTGATCTATACATTCAAAACAGCGCATCCAGGATATGGGGACCGGTCAGAAGAGTCGCTTGAACAGGTGATAACGGCACATATGGCCCAGATTACCGTAACTAAATGTAAAATCACATCCGCAGTGTGTGATAAAACGTGGAACCTGTTAACGAACACTGCGCAATAAATAATTACTCAATATTACTATTTTACTCAGCCCGTTTCAGATATTCGCTGTACTTTACCATAGCGCTCAACACCATCGCCGCTTCATCCGGCATAGTGTAGCAAAAGCTATTATTGGCAGCGATGGCACACTTGATTTCCCTTTCCAGATGTGCGAAAGCAGTGGGAAAAAACAATTCAGCAGCTACAATCACCGGTTTTCCGTACCTCTCGGATATATCCTTTATCTGCTGAAAAATCCTTATGTAATGATCAATTACATCCTGCATCCTCTTTTTACGCTCATCATCAGTTAAAGTCATTTGTGATCTCCAGACCGTGGGAAACGGCACTCCCAGCGCAATAACGCTTTCGGCCTGCTCATACTTAGCCAGTGTTTCAATCACCCGGATTTGCACATCTGCATCGCCAGCCACCAGGTCAACCGGATTGTTCCTGCTCCACCAGCCCGGTAAAAAAGTGTCTAACTCTTTCAGGACTTCTTCGGATAGTTTGACGACCTGCAGTCCAAGCTTCGCACAGGCATCGGCAGCCAGCACACCCCAACCTCCTCCCAACGTAGTGATCGCAACGCGCCTTCCTTTGGGGAGGGGATTGCAGAGAAACCCATAGCCTACGTTCATGAGCTCGTCTATATTATGTACGCGGACGATACCTGCCTGACGGCATACCCCTTCGAACACATGATCAGCGCCTGAAAGTGAAGCGGTATGGGACCGGGCTGCGGAAGCGCCCGCCTCTGTTTCTCCGACCTTAATCATGATAAGAGGTTTTCTCTTAGTGGCTTCTTTGGCTATCTCGAAAAACCTGCGGCCGTTCTTGAACCCTTCGACGTAGCTCAATATAACCTTTGTCTTGTCATCGGTCCCCAGGTACTCTATAAAGTCCTCAGCATGGAGGTCGGCCTCATTGCCGGTACTGATCATACGGCTTATACCAAAATTCAGCAGCATTGCCCTGCGGGCTATTGTTGCTCCAACATTACCGCTTTGCGATACTAATGCCAGCGAACCGGCAGGCGGATAAACAGGCGGCATCTGGGAATATAATTTTTTATATGGACTTACCAGGCCAAAACAATTTGGACCTATCAATCGAAGGCCGCCCTTTTTAGCTTCAGCCACCATCTCCGCCTGCAGCGCTGCGCCGCGCTCACCAATTTCAGCAAAACCGGCGGTAATGACTACTGCAGCTTTGATGCCTTTATCAATACAGTCTTTGACAGCATCGACGATGGCCGGTGGAGGGACAACAATTACAGCAAGGTCAGGCGATTCAGGCAAATCCGCCATGCTTTTATATACTTTTTTGCCCAGGATCTCTTCTTTCGTTGGATTAATGGGATAAACCCTTCCCTGGTAACCCCCTAAGATTATATTGCCGAGTATACGAAATCCCCACTTGCGCGGGTCATTCGAGGCGCCTATGAGAGCAAGTGAATCCGGTGCAAAGAACTTATTGAACTCAGTCATAGGAGTATCCCTATCCTTTAAAACTATTTATGTTTATATAACTATTACTATCCAGAACAATATCTGGCATTATTTTAGCACTATGAATCTATTCCCAACAAGAATTAGAATCCCGGTAAGTTAAATTCAGGAGAGATCAACCTGCTATAATAAGCCAGTACAGGTATGCAGGAGGCTCTACATGGAGATATGGAGAAAGCTTTTCAACGGCATGATGAGGGCAGCCCGCATAGATTCCAGTCTTTACGAAGAGATGGAGACGGACGAAGACGCCGCAGGACAGGCTGTGATGATAGCACTACTGGCCGGCGTTGCGACCGGGATAGGGACAGGAATGGCAGGACTGATAGGAGGGGCAGGATTGTTATGGTTGCTATGGGGCCTGCTAAGCGGTTTTTTTGCATCCGTCGTTGGATGGTTCGCATGGGTGCTGCTTACTTACTTATCGGGAACAACCTTCTTGAGAGGACCAGAAAAGACCAGTATGGCCGAGCTTACCAGAACTCTGGGATTTGCAAACTCACCTGGCGTGTTAAGAATATTACTATTCATCCCGATGATCGGTTGGATTATCATTATTTTGACAGGGATCTGGACACTTGCTTCAGGAGTAATAGCAGTCAGACAGACACTCGACTATACCTCGGGAAAGGCGGCAGCCACTTGCATCCTGGGGTGGCTGGTCTACATGGCAATATTGTGTCTCGTTTATGTATGGTTACCTTCCCCATTCAAAATGCTGCATATCTAAAATCATGCCTTTAATTAGAGATCCTGAGGTGCACGCGCAACTCACCAACAGGAGAATCTTTCGCTGATATAATATCCGAACCCAAATTCAAAGGAGGTATGATATGGCATCCGGAACATTATTCCCACGCATGTTGAGAGCGGCAAAGCTGGAACCTCAATTATATGAAGAAGTTGAAGCAGATAGCACAGTAACAGGACAAGCGTTGCTGGTAGTAGTACTGGTAGCTCTGGCAAGCGGAATCGGTGCTGGGATCTCCACGCTCATGAAAGGCGGAGGTGAATCTGCTGTTGGCTTTGTCTCATCCTTGTCCTGGGGCGTCATAGGCTCGCTGATTGTATGGTTTATCTTCTCACTGCTCTCTTTCTGGCTGGGCACATCCATTTTCAAGGGACCTGAAACCAAGTCGACTCTGGGTGAACTGCTCAGGACACTGGGGTTCGCCTATACACCCGGCCTGCTTAATATCTTCAGCTTTATCCCGGTATTAGGTTCCTTTATCCCTTTCGTCACCTTTGTATGGACTATCATTGCGTCTGTAATCGCTGTACGGCAGGCATGCGATTTTACAACAGGCAAAGCTGTCGGAACGGTGATTGTCGCGGCAATTATTCCACTGATAATAATGGTGCTGCTGGCTTTACTGATAGGCGGTGCATTCGCAGCTTTAATGAAATAGAATCAGCCGGAAGCTAGATCTCCGTATACATGTAGATTTCCGGTTTTCCGTCAAGAAACGGCTTCATGGCACCAAACATCTCTTTAAAATGGGGCGCTGAAGAATGAAATTTCAGCGCCTCATCATTTTCATACTGCTCGTAGAATAAAAACAGGTTTGGGTTATCAATACGTTTGACTACTTTATACATCTTACAACCGGGGTCTTTTAAAAATTTGGGAGCATACTCCTTGATTGCTTTTGCCAGATCATCAGCATGGTTTTCACTGGCTTTCATCAATGCAGTAATAGTGATCATGGTCCCTCCTTATTTATTTCTGTGATTTTATCGCCTTGAACTCTGAAAAATTCCGGGCGCTGTACTCTTGATCCTAAATAAATATGACAATCGTTTCTTGTTTGATGGTTGGATTAGAGAAGTTCAAATATAATTGGCAAAGAATTCCCTGTAATTATTCGATCCTGTTGCCCTGGATGTAAATTCCTTACTGTTGACCCATTCTATATCACCGCAGATGGCCATTAGCTCAAGGTGGCTCATCACCTCACGTTGTGATAGGAACCTGCCCCAACCTTTACGCAGCCTTGGATCAAAAAGATCCACAGCTATTTCGTCAAGGCCAAGCACCCGGTTACCGAGGATTTTAAGTATGTTTCCACAACGTTCGAGGTGAAACACGATTATTTCCGCTGCCCTTGCAGACGGATTGAGGTAATTTATTTTCCCTTTCTCAAACAACCTGTGCGCCGGCAAGAGCAAATCTACCTCCCGGCATTGCGTTTTCAGCTTGTACAATGAATTTATATAGGACATAAGCCCGTAGGCATCATTTTGACCTCCGTACCCTTCTGGTAGAATGCGTCGATTCACGAAGTATTCCAGCATTAAAGTTGGATGCGGTGTAATGGTTGCGAGCAGTGTATCGCCGCTGAGCAATACCTCTTCCTCGAAAACAGTGCAAATAGAATCCGGGGCATGTCCGGGGGTCAGCATGAAACGGTAATCCGGACCGGGCGGATCGGATGCTTCAGTGATAATATGCCCAACCTTCAGGTGGCTTCTTTTTTCATGGTACTGTAAACAGTTGCGACTGAATTTATCCGGCATGAGACAGCAGCGGCAAGAGCCGGGGAAGTCGGGATGGTTGGCCCCATCATCTATACCATGGTGGTAAGCAATCATATTGCTAAAAGCATAATGCGCCCATAGTTCGGCCCCGCTATCCTCGATCAACTCAGGCAGGTTACCATCATGGTCCTCATGACTATGAGTTATTATTACCCGGCCGATGTCTTTTACATCGCACCCCACCCGTTTCAACAGGGCTTTCAATAACTCGTACCTGTTAAACTGGCCGCTATCGATAAGAGTGGGCTTTTCCCCCGGAATTAAATAACAAAACGTGGGACCCAGGTCCCAGTCTTCGCCAGATTCATAGAAAAGCGGGACACCCAGGCAAAAAATATCAGTTCCCTTGCGTGTCCGATAATGCATAATGATACCTTCGCCATTGCTTTTACCTTCCTGGATAATTTCCAATTTTTGCAGCAGCATCAGTATTTCCTTTCACAGTTAACAATGAAACATTTTAAGCTTTTATACAATAGGTGTCCAAAGTTTTTGCTAAAATATAAGTAGTGCCTCTTTAGGGAATTTTAACGAAGGAGGTGATCATAATGGAAGACAAGATTATCAGATACATCTCAAAGCTCAGTGCAGACAAAGTCCGGCTTACCGAGTTAATAGCCCATTTCACCCATGACACTTCCGGCAACGAGAAAGAGACGATCATCTATAAAAAAATATTACCGGCGCTGATCAATATGGAAAAGGACAGAAAAATAAAACTGTCCTGGGATGTTATGCTCACCCGTTACAGGTTTCCGCGATACATTTACCGGGAAGCCGAAAAAAAGGCAGAGGCTGCCGAAGCAGATTTACCGCTCTGGCAGAAACAGATTGAGGAGATTTTAAAAAAGCATCCCGTTCCCTACAATAAGAAAGCCCGCGAGCTGAGGTTACAGGACAGGTTCGAAAGGTTCATAAAAAGGTATGAAAAAAGCGCAGATGAAATTTCCCCTTCTGAAGACTGGATCAAAGTGATCACTGCGGTCATGGAGGCCAACCTGTCCCAATATGACGTAATGCATGCCTGCATCGAAGCATTCAAAGCAGGTGCAATTTGGGAAAGGTATAAGAAAGAGTTCGAGGAGTAGTTCCGGACACAGGCAACGCAAATGCCTGTTAATACGGGAAACATACCTATATAGCAAATGGATATAATACCGGCAACATTTGAGATACTGAGCCCTATCGATTATCCCGCCATGCTCAAGTCAATTGAGACAGCGGGCAGGACCGCGTACAAATCTGAGAACCTTATGACTGAAGGCTCTTCAGAGCGGTTCGTTAAGATGCTCCAGAGCAGAGGCCATGAGAGCGTTATGGAGCATATCAATATAACCGTCAGGTTCATCTGCGATAGGGGAGTAAGCCATGAGCTCGTGCGGCACAGGCTGGCAGCTTACACACAGGAGAGTACCCGGTATGTCAACTACGGTAAAAATGGGCTCTCGGTTATTGATCCCGTTGTATTCAATAAAGATAGCGAAAAACACGCCGTCTGGGAAGAGGCCATGCAGCAGGCTGAGCACTTCTACAATAGGCTCATAGAGATGGGGGCGAAACCCGAGGAAGCCAGGACTGTACTCCCGCAATCAACTAAGACCGAGATCGTGACTACCTGCAACATACGTGAATGGCGGAATATTTTCCGGCTAAGGACATCCCCGGCAGCCCATCCACAGATGCGTGAAATAATGATCCCTCTTCTTGAAAAATTCCAAGCTGAGATGCCCGCACTTTTCGGTGATATAAAACCCGCTTAATTTAGAGTAGCCGGCTAAACAGGCTTGTCCAATTCCCTGGCCACACCCAATACCTGCAATAAATCAGCCTCACTGGCATTCCGGTAAAAAACGGCTTCCATGGGAAAGCGGTTCAATTCATCTTCGGCTTTAATGGCTTTCCGTTCGGTCAGGTTATAGTGATAAACAAGCCATGCAGCCAGTACCTGCCCGGTCCTGCCGAGGCCCGCAGAGCAATGCACTACAGTTTTTTGTCCCTGCGCAACAGCAGCATGCAGAAAATAACAGATATGCTTGATCGCCTCACCACTTAGAAGACGCTTGTCCGGTGTAGGCGCCCAAAGGATATTGTCAGGGCCAAAGGTCTCGGCATAAATGCCAAGCAGGCCACTCGTTAATGTCGGATAACTACCCAGCTCTTCTTCTGAAAGCAAACAGATAATACGGACGATGCCCTGCTTTTTCATATATGCAATCCATTCATCCACCACTTGCTTCTGGACAAATATACCCGGAAAGCCGGGGCGCTGGGCGCCAAAAACAAATTCCTCTTCTTTTAAAGGCGCACCAAATCCATATTCCGACATAGCTTATCAACAAACCCCTATTCAATTCGGGATTATATACCAGCGCATAGCAGTATTACAATCTTAGTGCGTACGCTTTCCAGCGAATTGACGAAAATGCCGCCAATCAATATTATTAACAGGTTGGCTTTATCGTAAGCCCACAAACAAAAGCGTACGTAAATCTGAGAGGCCCAGCATGGGTATAAAGATCACCGATACAACTTTACGTGATGCACACCAGTCGCTGATTGCGACCAGGATGCGCTCCAGGGACATGCTCCCGATGGTGGAGAAGATGGATAAAGTGGGGTTCTTCTCCCTCGAAATGTGGGGCGGAGCTACATTCGACACTTGTATTCGATATTTGAATGAGGACCCGTGGGAACGGCTAAGGGATATACGCAGCAAGGTCAAGCATACACGTCTCCAAATGTTGCTACGAGGCCAGAACCTGGTCGGTTACCGACATTATTCCGACGATGTTGTCAAAGAATTCGTGCGGCTTTCGGTTAAAAATGGGATAGACGTTTTCCGCGTCTTCGATGCCCTCAACGATATCCGGAATATGGAACTTGCCATTAAAGAGTGCAAGAAGCATAAGGTCCATGTGCAGGGTACAATTTGCTACACGGTAAGCCCCGTTCATACTACAGAGGGCTTTGCCGAAATGGCGTATCAGCTGGAAAACCTGGGCTGTGATTCTATCTGTATTAAAGACATGGCAGGACTGATCTCACCGCCCGAGGCAACTTCAGTTATAAAAGCAATGAAGGCCCGCGTGAAAATACCGATCGACCTGCACTCACACTGTTCCAGCGGCATGGCGCCCATGAGCTATCAGGCGGCGGCCGAAGCGGGAGTGGATATCCTCGATACTGCTTTCTCACCCTTCGCCTGGGGAACTTCGCAACCCCCAACAGAAAGTGTGGTCGCCGCTTTCCAGAATACGCCATACGATTGCGGTATGGACCTGGAGCTTTTATATGAGATCGGCGAAGACTTCGCCTTAATGGCCGGTAAATACCGTCCACTGCTCACAGCAGAAGCTACACGGCCGAGCGTTAATGTTTTGCTGCATCAAATCCCGGGGGGAATGTACTCCAACCTCATCAGTCAGCTGCGTGAACAAAATGCCCTGGATAAAATAGTCGCTGTACTGGAGGAAGTGCCAAGGGTGCGAGCTGACCTGGGCTACCCACCCCTTGTTACACCCACCAGCCAGATCGTGGGAATACAGGCAGTACTCAATGTATTGAACGGCGAGAGATATAAGAAGGTGACCAAGGAAGTGAAAGACTACTTCCTGGGCTTCTATGGAAGGCCGCCCGGCGAACTTAACGAGGAAGTCCGCAAAATGATCGCCGGAGATAATAAAATAATCACCGATCGGCCCGGAGAGCATCTCGAACCCGAGCTGGCAAAAATGAAAGATGAGGCGCGCAAGCTCGGTATTCTACATAAAGAAGAAGACCTGGTTACTTACGCCCTGTACCCGCAGGTAGCGGTTAAATTTCTGCGGGGCGAGGCCAAAGAGGAGATCATCGCCGGCCCATCACCTGCGGCAACTCCCAGCCAGCCGGGAGAAGATGTCCCAACTGCGTTCAGCGTTGACGTTGACGGCGAGATTTTCAACATCAAGATAACACCTGTGCTCGGGCAGACCATCGATGTGGAGAAAAAGGGAAAACCCAAGGAAATACCGAACGGGGCCGTGCTCTCCCCGATGCAAGGCATGGTACTGACCGTCAAGGTGAAAGTCGGCGATAAAGTGAAAGAAGGCGATACCGTGATTGTCACCGAGGCCATGAAAATGCAATCGGATGTACAAAGCCCATATACAGGAAAAGTGAAGGAGATATTCGCTTTCAATGGCGAGATCGTTAATAAAGACGATGTGCTGATGGTGATCAACTAGTATGTTGAAGAAGGTTTTGATAGCCAACCGCAGCGAAATTGCCATCCGCGTAATGCGCGCTTGCCGTGAACTGGGAATACGCACCGTGGCTGTTTATTCTGAAGCGGACAGGGACGCCCTGTTCGCCAAGTATGCCGATGAGGCCTATTGCATCGGCGCCCCTCCTGCATCAGAAAGCTATCTGAACATTAAAAAAATCATTGCAGCCGCCAAGGAGAGCGGGGCGGATAGTATTCATCCCGGATACGGGTTCCTGGCAGAGAACCCCAGCTTTGCCTACGCCTGCGAGCGCGAGGGAATCAAGTTCATCGGTCCCTCAAGCAGGGTAATAGAGCTGATGGGCAGTAAGATCGCAGCCCGGAAAGAGATGACAAGGGCCGGAGTGCCTATAACGCCGGGGACTGAAGACTGCATCAGCGAATTTGAGGAAGCACGTGAAATTGCCAGGAAGATAGGCTACCCCGTTATTATCAAGCCATCCGGTGGCGGGGGCGGCATCGGCATGACCATTGTACATGACGAGGACAATCTCAAAAAAGGGCTGGAAAGTTCAAGTAAGATAGCAGCCAGCGCATTTGGCATGCCCGAAATTTATATCGAAAAGTATATAGAACACCCGCGCCATATAGAGTTCCAGGTGCTTGCAGATGCGCACGGTAACGTAATCCACCTGGGAGAAAGGGAATGCTCTATCCAGCGGCGTCACCAGAAGCTGATAGAAGAAGCTCCCTCGCCCGCGCTCACGCCTGAGTTACGTGCCCGTATGGGCGAGATTGCGGTAAAAGCCGTTCGCCAGATCAAATACGAGAGTGCAGGCACCATAGAATTCATATTCTCCAAAGGTAACTTCTACTTTATGGAAATGAATACCCGTATCCAGGTTGAGCACCCCGTTACCGAGATGGTGACGGGCATCGATATCTTAAAAGAACAACTACTGATAGCTTCGGGTAAAAAATTGGATATAAAGCAGCAGGACGTTCATATGAACGGTTGGGCGATAGAATGCCGCATCAACGCCGAAGATCCGCTCAATAACTTCGTTCCTTCACCTGGAAAGCTGAGGGGTTACCGCTCACCGGGCGGTGTGGGAATACGCGTGGACAGCGGCGTACACACACGTTATACGATATCCCCGATGTACGACCCCATGATCTCCAAGCTGGTAGCCTGGGGACGGACACGGGACGAGGCTATTCAGAGGATGAAACGCGCTCTGTACGAGTATGTCATAGTAGGTGTAAAGACCAACATACCTTTCCATAAAGCAGTTATGGAAAACAAACGTTTCCAGAGCGGTGAATTGGGCACTCATTTTATTACCCAGGAGACTACGCTTATCGACGATATGCGAGCCATTATGGCGCGGGAGCAACCGCTTGAAGAAAAGCTCTCACAGGTGTTCGACCAAAGCAAACGTGCGGCCGCAATCGCTGCAGCGGTAGCCTATACCCAGATGCTGCAATCAAATTCGAAGAAAAGAGCCAACTCTTAATATTACGGGACCGTCGTCCAGGTGTAAGGCTCTTACTCCGCCGTTTTTTTACCGTTGTCTGTTTTACTCTTGCTCTCCGAGAACAAGTCGGATACATTTTTCCCGAAAGCCTGCGCTGCTCTGCCCACTTCCTTGAATTTTGCCTGGACATCCTCGTCCTTGAACCTCTCTCCAAGCGTTTCGGCTGATTCTTTGGCAGCTTTGCCCAGGTCCTTGGCCTTTTCCTTCAGCTTAGGATCATTGAAAATCTGGCTCATTGCACTGCCCAATGCTTCAAACATCTCATTCAGGTTATCGGCAGCTTTTTTATTTTCCGGCGATTTTTGTTCTTCCATACTCTCCTCCAAACTATCTGCTGTTCCAGGTTAATTGTACCGTATAAGTCATAAGATCAACTAAGACAACACGCCCTGGCGACTGAAGTGCTATTGTACGGCAACCTTATTTGTGCAAGAATTATTCGAAGTAAATTAGGTGAGGTGAGGTGAATATGATTAAGAAGTCGGGAAAGTTCATCGCTGCATGTGCCTGCGTACTGATAATTTCCATCCTGATGTTTGTTCCCGCCTATGCAGCCGATACGCGCACTGGACAAAATGTGGATGTTGCAGCAGGTGAGGTGGTAAATGACGATCTTTACCTGGCAGGATCCGAAGTGACCGTTGACGGAACAGTGAATGGAGATGTGATTGCAGTTGGAAACAGGGTCACAATTAATGGAGCTGTAAACGGGAGTATTACAGTAGCGGGTTCGATCGTCGTCATCAACGGTAATGTCAGCAACTCAGTCCGCGCTGCAGGAAACGAAGTAATCATAAACAGCAAAATAGGCAAAGACCTGGTAGCAATGGCAGGATCTGTGGCCATATCATCTGCAGGCCGGGTTGGGCGTGACCTGCTGGCCGCATCAGGCGCTGTAAGCGTAAACGGCCCGGTAACCAAAAACATTACCTGCAATGCAACCAGGCTTGTTATCAGCAGTAGCGTTGGAGGCAACGTTAAAGCAGCGGCGACAGAGGTAAAGCTCGAACCGTCAGCCAGCATAGCAGGTAACCTGGAATATTCTTCGGCCAATGAAGCCACCGTAGCTGCCGGCGCAGCCGTTAAAGGACAAACAATACACACTGTTCCAGAGCAAGCCCCAGCCCCTTCTAATCAGACCGTTGCAACGACATTGGGAGCCATAGTCGCCGCCATAATTGCATTCATATTAGGGTTCATCATCATCCTGGCCCTGTTAAAATACGCTGCTGCATTACTCGTTGGCATAGTAGTCATACTAATTGCCCAAAAACATGTTGTGGACGCTATTGAAACCCTGCGTAATAAACCGTGGCCATGCCTTGGCTGGGGCACATTAATTGCTGTTCTGACACCAATAGCCGCGGCCATCCTGTGCATATTGATCGTGGGAATCCCGCTGGCTATTGCCGTTCTCGCTATTTATATAATCGCCATTTACATTGGTCACATTATTACTGCAATTTTCCTCGGCAAGTGGATGCTGCGGCGGCTTACCGCTGATGATAGCGTTGCACACCTGATAGGTGCGCTTGCCCTTGGGCTGCTCATAATCTATATAGTTGCTTTGGTCCCCTTTATCAGCATTATTACGGACCTGGCGGTCATCCTTTTTGGATTCGGATCAATCGTTTATTATATCAAGGGTAAATTGGTCTAAATTTTGCAGAGTGGTATGAAAGTATTTCCCTGCCATTTGGTTTATCTATAATGGCGGCACGGGTAATGCGCTATAATCATAGTGAACTAAAATGATTGGATTCCCCGACGCCTACCTGGACATAGAAACCACGGGGTTATATGCACAGCAGGACCGGATAACGGTTATCGGCATCTACTTCCACAATGGAGACGAGGGCCGCCTCGTACAACTTTACAACGAGAAGCTAAACTGTGATGACCTTCTTAGTACGATGGAAGGCACCGACAATGTATTTACATATAACGGCGACCGTTTCGATCTGCCCTTTATCCAGGCCCACTTCGGGGCGGATCTCAGCCGACTGTACAAGCATACCGATCTTATGTTTGATTGCTGGAGGCACAATTTAAAAGGCGGGTTCAAAGCAGTATTAAGGCATCTGGAGATCAGCCGGGAAACAGACGGCCTCACGGGGCTTCATGCAATCTGGCTATGGGAAAAATATTGTAAAACGAACGATACTTCTGCACTTGACCTACTCCTGCGATACAACCGGGACGATGTGGTAAATTTGAAGCAACTGCGGGAATCGCTCTCTTCGATAGACACATCAAACACCGCTTAGTCTTACTATGGACCTGAATTAACTCAATAACAGAATGGGCTGATCTAGAGATCAGCCCATTCTGTTTTGCGGTGCACTTATTAATCTATTTTGCGATCTTATCAAGTTCCCTTAGGTGGGTATCAATTCCCTTCCCAAAGAGCTTCAGTACAATTGGATCGCCATTGCCATACTTCTTGTACACACGGCAGGTCTCGCAGATGCTGGTATCACGGCCCGTGGAGCCTTTGTCATCCAGTTTGCAGTAAGTACCTTCTATCTCCCAGCAGGGTAAGAACTGGTACTTGGCAACAGGGCACTCGTTTGTAATCATTTCAGGACAGTTGCAGAGTTTATAACAGGGTGTCTTGTCAGCCCAGAAATTGACGCCTTGCTCTTCCTTAACTTCAGTGGTTTTCTTTACTTTCACTTTATTTTCAGCCATTTTATTGTCCTCCTTTAGTGGTCGATTTAACGTTAGTTATTTACAGTAACAATTTATCATGCTCAATGCTTAATGCCATCCGTTTTAACGCTTAAAGTAAGTTTGCGCAAAAGCGCAAGTGTCAGTGATAAATTCATAATGAGTGCAACAAAAAATTCCCCTCTCCGCTTGGAGAGGGGAATTAAATCCCTTAGTTAAAATTGCGCATTACCTGACAGCAGTCTGCTCAAGCACTTTTAAAGATGTATTGATCCCGCGTCCCATTAACTTTAACTGGATGGGTTTCCCATCACCATATGTCTTATATACTCGGCAAATTTCACAAATGCTCGTATCTTTTCCATCAGTACCATAATCATCAAGCTTGCAGTAGGTACCTTCAATTTCCCAACAAGGGAGGAACTGATACTTAAAGGCCGGGCATTCCGCTTTAACCATATTTGTGCAATGTGAGACTTCCCAGCACGGCTTTTTATCAGTCCAGAAATTAAACCCGCGCTCCTCTTTAGTCTCCTCTGCGGTCTCTATCTTTTCAATTACTTTTGCCATTTTCTTGCCTCCTGCACTCTCTTTTCCAGGTTGCTCATACTTTAACATCCGGTGCAACCACGAGCATCCGCCTTAATGCCTAATATACAATTGCGCTTTTGCGCAACTGTTCATATCATTAAATACGATCGGAATGCATTTAATCAGAGATGCTCAGGTAGCAGGCTGCGTTTTTGCGTGATTTCAGAAAACAACTAGGCATTTTCGCAGGGTTTGGAGGATTCATGCGTCAATTATCTAATTATTGTTAGCAATGTTATAATTTTTACTTTCTCAGGTCATTTAGTATCCAGGAGAGCCATTTCATGGCTAAAAAGACAAAGACCGGCAGTTTCTATGGATGGGTATTACTGCCTATCCTGTGCCTCGTATACTCGATACCGATCGGCTTTGCATTGTACGGACCCCCTGTGATATACCGGTTCATGCAAAAAGAGCTGCCCTGGCAACGCGGCGAGATCAACCTGGGCTATACCTTCATCGGTGTAATGATTGGACTGGGCGCTTTCATAATCCCATGGCTGATGGACCGCTTCGGACCACGCAAAACACTGACACTCGGAGCAATCCTAACGGCCATCTCGGTCCTTCTCATGGCATTCCTGGGGCAAATCTATCCGGTGTACCTGGTCCTATGCTTTTTTGTTGGACTGGGCATCTCTTTCGGATCGATCGTCCCCATCCAGGCACTGGTACTATTATGGTTTAACGTACGGAGGGCGCTGGTAATGGGACTGGTCATGGGAGGAGGGGCGATCGGTGGTTTTATATATCCCCAGATAATCAGCGCTGCCATCGTTGCCTTCGGGGGTGACTGGAGGGTCGGCTGGGTCGTGATTGCAGTTGCCTGTCTTGCAGGCTCTGTGATTGCAATGATCGCGGTCCGGAATAGGCCCGAAGAACTCGGACAGCATCCTGACGGCATGACTCCCGAAGCATTGCGTGAAGCTATGTCCCATGGAAAAAGCAAGCCGATAAAAACCTACCGCTCACCTGTCAACTGGCATTTCAAAGATGCCCTGAAAACCAGGGCAATCTGGTTCAGCATAATAGGGATATCGTTTATTTTTTTTATGTGGGAGACTTTACTGACCCAGACACCGGCCCATTTAAACGACAGGGGATTTTCACTTTCCGACCCAATACTTTTTCTTCAGCCAGCATTCATTTACGGGCTGATACTGGCATTCAGCATAGTGGGCCGGTTGAGTGTTTCGTTTTTGGGCGAACTTATCGAGAGCCGGTTTCTTATTGCCATAGCGGGCTTTTGCCTGATAAGTGGGGGGGTGCTCTTCTGGTTCGCTTCCAGGGATAACCTATGGGCAACATACCTTTACCCATTACTGGCGGGTTTCGGCTTCGGTGCAAGCTATGTATCTTACCCTCTCTTGCTGGGTAATTATTTCGGTACGGAGTCTTTTCATAAGATCAGCGCAATATTTAACCCCATTACGACCGGTTTCCAGTATTCAGCCGCATTCGTTGCTGGTCAGCTGTATGATATAAACGGCAACTACGGAATGGCTATCATCATCGCCTGCAGTGGTGCATTCATAGGTATATTGGCTATACTGCTATGTCGCCCGCCAGAACCGCATAATATTAACGCCAACTGAATCAGTTCGGCTGTTTGTTGGAAAGCAAGATACGTTCTGCACCCTAGCGCTTGACATTCCCACCTTACGCAAGCTATTTTTATAGTTGCCCCGAAACCTGACTGATTCGAATACCAGCGCTATAAATATAATAAATAGGAGTTGAACGATGCAGTTTCAAACGCTTTCGTATACTGAGAAAGACGGCATACTACATGTAAAATTTAACAGGCCCGAGAAAAGAAATGCTGTCAGTCCACAGGTAGTTAAGGACCTTCAGCAATGCTTTGCCGAGGTGGCAGCGGAGCCCAGTGTTCAAGTCGTGCTTCTCTCGGGAGAAGGCAAGGGATTTTGCGCCGGTACCGACCTCAATTCTTTCCAGGCCGGGGATGCTCAGAATATTCGCAAGTTCGTGCGCTCTTTTCAGGGTGCCTTCACAGAGATTGAGCTTTGCGAAAAAACAGTTATAGCCCTCATCCACAACTTCTGCTATGGCGCAGCTCTTGAAATAGCGCTTGCCTGCGACATGAGGATTTGCACACCTGATGCCACTTTCAACATACCCGAAGTGAATATGGGTATGGTACCCGATGGCGGCGGCAGCCAGAGGCTTCCGAGAGTTATAGGCCTGGGCAGGGCCAAAGAAATGATCCTGACCGGCAAGACAATCGACGCTCAAAAAGCAGAAAAATGGGGACTGGTGAACGAGATCGTGGCGTTCGAAGACCTTGAAAAGACGGGCATTGCCTGGGCCCAGCAGATCATGAGCCAGGGGCTGGTAGCCGTCGGCCTGTCCAAGCGCAATATTGATATGAGCATGAATATGAGCATATGGGACGGGCTGGAATGCGCCGGGTTATCACAAAGCATTTGCTTCTCTGACCCCAACTTTTTAAAAAGGATCGAAAAGCGGTTCATGGAGCAGGTAAAGAAGAAGAAAGCCTGAAGTCCGCCGGATCCAGCGCTTATGAAAGTAATTTTGCACGTCTGTTGCGGTGTCTGTGCGGCAGGCGCCGCCAGTGTGCTCCTATCCGAAAACCACCGGGTAACCGGCTATTTCTACAACCCAAATATATACCCTGAGAGCGAGTATTACCGAAGGCTGGAAGCAGCCGGGAAAACGGCCGGACACCTGGGTTTTGAGCTTATCGAAGGCCCGTACGATCCAGCAGCGTGGCTCTCATACACGGAAACCCTCAAACATGAACCGGAAGGGGGCAAGCGCTGTACTATCTGCTATCATGTCAGGCTGCAGAAATCCTATGAATTCATGCTGGAAAAAGGATACGATGCCTTTACGTCTACCCTTACCATTAGCCCGCACAAGTCAGCACTTATTATTAATGCCATAGGCGCAGAGGTAGGTGGGGATAAATTCATGGCCAGGGACTTTAAGAAAAAAGAAGGATTTAAAAAGGCTGTCGGAATGGCCAGGGAATGGGACCTTTACCGCCAAAACTACTGCGGGTGCATATATAGCCTGGAAAACGGGCACACATGAGCAAATGGGAAGAATCAACAATATACAGGAGGTCATGCCGGGCCTCAGCAACAAGCCCAACCTGTGACGTCAGCTGCGTTTCTTTTGATGGATAGCAATAAACCTTTCCACGGAGCGGTCATATGTGCGCTCAACCTCCGGCGGAAAGAAACAGGCAGGTAATTCATCGGAATCCCAGTGATACTTTATACATTCGCAGCATATACCTTTACGCGGGCAGGGCTCGTACGTACAATTGCATTTCGCCTTATTGCCATCTGCTTTACATTCCCGCATGCAAATTTCCCAACCTGAGTCTAATCAAGGTACGTAATGGCGGAAGACGGCTTCGCTTTCACCTCGTATTTAACACCGGCTTCCTTAAACAGTTCTATGAAGGCATCATCCGCATATTTTCCAAATGTGACAAAGCGTTTGATGCGGGCATTGACGATCATTTTAGCGCACAGTATACACGGGCTATGCGTGCAGTACAGTGTTGCACCCTCCAGGCTGACGCCATGTAGTGACGCCTGGATGATGGCATTTTGCTCGGCATGAATACCGCGGCATATTTCGTGCATTTTCCCGGAGGGTATTTTCAACTCGTCTCTAAGACAGCCGAGTTCCAGGCAGTCTTTGACGCCGGCGGCAGCACCATTGTAGCCGGTGGATAAAATATGTTTATCCCTTACTGCAACCGCACCGACGTGATGGCGCTTGCAAGTGGCCCTTTCAGCAACAACACAGGCTATTTTAAGGAAATATTCATCCAGTGAGGGTCTAGCGATTTTTTTCATTACATTGCCTTTATTATGTTATTAGTCTGAGCTACCAGCGACTCCAGAGTAGAGTCATTTTTAATCGTATAATCCGCCATAGCAATCGGACCACCCTTGTTAACATTCTCGATCTCAGCGAAATCCCTGGCTTTAGCCTGCTCCTGAGAAAGCGGCCTGATTTTTCTCTGTTTCAATCGTGAATACCGTAACTGGGGCGGCGCCCAGACAGCTATGATCTCAAACTTATTACCGAGTTCTTGAACTAAATACTTATACTCTTCCCATGAGTATAAACCATCCAGGACAACATCGGATGATTTGAGAGCCGCTTGAATTCTCGGCAGGTTCAGAACAGCATAAGCCGCCATTCCATGCAACGCCCTCATCTCCTCCCTGACCGATTTCTCATTTTTTTCATTCAATTCAAGGCCGCGCTTTTTAACTTCATCGTCAGTCACATCGCCAAACCTGACGGTCTTATACCCATTGGATGCAAAGACCTTCGCCACTTCAGATTTACCCGAACCGGGCATACCCACCAGCGCAACTACTTTCATGGGGCAAGCACCGTTAATAAATAATGCATACTAAGCAACAGCCCATTATAGAAAAAAGACGCTCCGGCTGGCAATAACTACGCGCAGAAATAAACCGGCGCTGACGAATAATCCCCATACTGGTGGTGCATGTTGTCTTACTTGACAGTCGCCTGTAGAAATTTTTACTGCTTTTTTAGGACTATTTTACGATCAAATTAGTAAAATTTTTGCATTTATATTTGCGTCAAACGTGGCAGCCTACTTGACAAGCTTCAAACAATCAACTATTCTAATCGTAAATACGTAGGAGGTAAATTCATGGAAGCTTATTGTATGAAATGCAGGGCCAAGAGGGAAATGAAAAACGCCAAGGCCATCAAAATGAAGAATGGCAAACCGGCAACTCAGGGCGTCTGCGCAAAATGCGGCACCAAGATGTTCCGCATCGGCAAAGCATAAACACGGTATAAGCTAACATTTGGGAAGCAAAGGCAGCGAGTGCTGCCTTTGCTTCATTTGTTTTTGTAAGGTCGTATACGGCATTATTTGGTTAGAATACCTTTCTTGACATAGGCCTCGTGTACCTGGCCTCTGATTGATGAAAACTTCCAGGCAAATACCGCTGCTCCGACTATACAGAGAGCCCCGCCAATGAGAAAAGTCAAAGGCGTGCCGATGGTATTTGCTAATCCTCCATAAAGCAAGCTTCCGAAGGGCGAAAGCCCCAAAAATGCCATAACATAGAAGCTCATTACACGCCCCCGTTTATCGTCATCTGCCATAGACTGAAGGAACGTATTACAAGAAGCCATCATAGACACCATCCCAAAACCCGCAAGAGACATAGTAAGCATTGAGAGCCACAACATGCTCGTGAAAGACACAAGGATGAGCCCAAGCCCAAATAAGAAACTTGCCCATACGATAATTTTCCCCAGTCCCAGGACATTTTTGCGGGAGGCCATGTAAATAGCCCCTACCAACGCCCCGGTACCCACACCTGTTGTAAGGAAACCCAGGGTGCTTGCACCGCCATGCAGCACATCTTTGGCAAAAACGGGCAATAATATGGCGTAAGGCATCGCTACCAGGCTGGAATAGGTAAGAAGCAGGACAATATACCGTATGGGGAGAAAACCAAAAGAATAGCTTATTCCTTCTTTCATACCTTTAACGAAATCGGAATGCTGGATAGAGGGTCCTTTTGGCGTTAAGGTCATAGCAAGTAAGCATGCAATAACGGCGATGAAACTCAGGCCGTTTATAAGAAAACACAGCCCTTCGCCGATAGTAGCAACCAGTATGCCCGCTACCGTGGGGCCGATCAACCTGGCACTGTTAAAAAGGGAGGAGTTGAGTGCTATGGCATTGCTCAGGTCTTCCCTGTCTTCCACCATCTCGACCACGAAAGACTGGCGAGTGGGCATGTCAAGTGCATTAATGGTCCCCAGCGCCATGCTCAAGACAATAAGGTTCCACACGGCTGCCTGACCTGTAAGAACGACAGTTGCCAGTATTAAAGCCTGGACCATGGCAAGCGATTGCGTCACTAATAGAATACGATGACGGTTCAACCTGTCTACGAACACTCCCGCAAACGGCGCTACCACAAAGTTGCAAATCAGGCCGGAAAATGAGACCACGCCTAATAGGAAAGCTGAATTAGTCAGACTATAGACGAGCCAGCTCATAGCCACCTGCTGCATCCAGGTCCCTATCAGTGATATGCCTTGCCCGATGAAAAATAGGCGGTAATTTCGTGAGCGCAACGCCCGAAAGACACGCGCCAGCCCGGTGGGATCTTTGGAGGCTTCGGTTGCCGAGGTGTTGTTTTGTCCAGACATCCCGTATATTTTAATACAACATGGCTGCATAGGAGGAATTGAAGCCGAAAGCTACCGCCGGCTTACAAAAATCTGTTGAGGCCGGGGGCCGATCCCGACCTATCTCGATTTGCCCCTGGCAAGCGAGGCAAAGATGCCACCGAAGCAAAGAATCGCGAAAACGATGAAGGCCGTCCTGCTACTTGTCAGGAAAGCCGGATAGCTCTGAGGCAATATCTGGACCTGCCCGATGAATAGGGCGAACATGATCATGACAATTCCCAGGCTTAGCATCTGGCCAACCAGGCGCATGGTAGCCAGTGTTCCCGAGGCCACCCCATAGAATTGTTTTTCCACGGATGACATGACTGCATTGGTATTGGGTGAAGAAAATAGACCAAAACCAATGCCCACAATGAACAGACTGGCAATAACAAAGCCCACATTTGTATTTTGATCAAGGAAGACGAGCATAACAAGCCCTACGGTGGTCAGGGCCATACCTATTGTTGCAATCAACCGCGGCTGTATCCTGTCAGAAAGCCGTCCTGCAATCGGAGACAGCGCCGCCATCATTACAGGCTGCATTACGAGGATAAGGCCTGTAATTTCAGGGCTGAACCCTTTTATATACTGCAGGTACAGGCTCAAAAGGAAGCTTATGCCGAATGTAGCGCTATAGTTGATTAATGCAGCCAGATTAGACATTGAAAAAACCGTGCTTTTTTTAAAGAGGTCCATATGCAACACAGGGCTCTTGACTCTGTTCTCCCACAGGATAAAAGCTACCAGACAGGCAACTCCAACGGCCACCAATCCCAGACCACATAAGTCAGGCAGAAGTGTAAATCCATACATGATTGCCAAAAGAGTAACACCATAGATTACAGAACCTATCCAATCGAACTTCTCACCCTTCGCTCCAGCCCATTCCCCTTTCAACTTCCAGAAAACGGCGATGATTATCACGACACCTATTAACGCATCGAGAAAAAAGATACTGCGCCAGCCCAAATACTGCGTCAGGAACCCGCTGGCGGGAGGTCCCAGAGAAAGGCCGATGTAGACGGCAGCAGCATTAATTCCGAGCGCCTTACCTCTCTCCGACAGAGGAAAGATCGAAGTCACAATCGCAACTCCGGTGCCGAAGATCATTGCACCCCCGATGCCCTGTAATACACGGAAACATATAAGTAGCACACCCGAAGGGGACAGAGCGGCGCCGATTGAAGCGATAGCGTCGATTATTATGCCATAGGCGAAAACCTTCTTTCTGCCCTTTATATCGGCCAACCTGCCAAAGGGAACAAGGAAAATTGCGGCAGCCAAGAGGTATGCTGTTACCACCCAGCCAAGCATAATAGCATCAAGACCGAATTCTTTATCTATAGTAGGCAGAGCCACACTGACCGAGGACCCTATAAACGGGGTTAGAAAGGAGGCCAGCACCGCAACAAACAGTGCCGCTCCTTTACTCACACTATCGCTCGCCTCGCTCTTCATTTATGATATCGCCATTTCATATTTTCAGAGATATATAAATTGTGAACATACCGCTTTCGTAGCAAAGAAGCAAAAATCCCGCAAATGAGCAATTTTGAGGAACGAGAAATCCACTTACAGCAGTGCTGAGCGATTGCGGTGAAATGAAGTAGAATAATAGAGTTGTGGCAATCACCATAGACGGCACACATTTTAAGGATGATCAAGGCAGGACGCTGATCCTCCGGGGATCCAACCTGGATGCCAAGCTGCCTGGCAGTCCCGACGGGTCCACCCATATACTTGATAGATTTTTCGATGCCGGCCCTGTTTCATTCGTCGGCAAACCTTTTCCCCTGGGAGAAGCCGACGAACATTTCAGCAGGCTGAAACGCTGGGGATTAAATTTCTTGAGATTCCCTGTATCGTGGGAAGGGATAGAACATAGTGGACCCGGAATTTATGATAATGAATACCTGGATTACATATTCGAAATAGTAAAAAAAGCCGGTGAACACGGCATGCTGCTTTATATTGACCCGCACCAGGATGTCTGGAGCCGGTTTTCAGGAGGCGACGGGGCGCCTGCCTGGACCTTCGACATCATCGGCATGGATATCACCGCCTTCCAGGTAACCGGCGCTGCCGTTATCCACCAGGCGTGTGGCGATGATTACTTACCCCAGGTTTGGTCCACTAACGCACACAAACTGGCTGCAGCAACCATGTATACTTTGTTTTTCGGCGGAAACGTTTTCGCTCCCAAAACAAAGGTAGCCGGCGTACCGGTACAGGAATACCTGCAGCAGCACTATATAGATGCCTTGAAGCAGGTAGCGATGAAGTTAAAGGGACTGCCTCACGTGTTGGGATATGAAACAATGAATGAACCATGGAAAGGATATATAGATTGCGCCGATCTCAATTCGATGGCCTGGCACGAGTACAAAAACGGAGATTGCCCTACAGCCTTCCAGGGCATTCTCCTGGGTTCGGGGATTCCCCAGGAGGTCGAGGTATGGCGTGCCTTTCTGCCCAAACTAATCCAAAAAAGGATCATGAATGCTGAGGGTGTGAGGGTCTGGAAAACCGGCTTCGACTGCGTCTGGAAGGCCAACGGGGTCTGGGATTTCGATCATGCCGGGAAGCCTGTGCTTCTGCAACCCGATTATTTCACAAAGGTCAATGGTCAGAAAGTGAACTTAGTCCGCGACCATATCAGGCCATTTTTCAACCGCTATGCCGAGGGTATCCGTTCTATCGATCCCGGGGCAATAATCTTCCTGACACCGCCCAACGATGAATATGACCTGCGTCCATGGAGTACGACAGATGCCGCCAACACAGTATATAAACCGCACTGGTATGAGGGAATCCATTGGATTTCAAAGTCCTACGTTCCCTGGCTTCATGCCTTCCTGGGCTACGACAGGATAACCAAGAAAATCATTGCCGGCACACCGCGTATGATTCAGAGATCATTCAACGGCCAGATGCGCCATTTAAAGGAAATCGGCACGAAGCTGGGCACAGGTATGCCAACAGTCATCGGAGAGACGGGCATCTGCTTTGATATGAACAAGAAGGAGGCTTACCGCACAGGTGACTACAAGTACCACGTGAAGGTTTGGGACCGCATTTTCAGGGCTCTGGATGCCAATCTGCTGAACTACAATCTGTGGACCTACAGCGCTATCAACGACATCGCCTATGGCGACCATTGGAACCTGGAGGATTTCTCCATCTTCGGGCGGGACCAGCAGACTGATCCCGATGATCCACACTCCGGCGGGCGCGCGTTGAAGGCCATAGTCAGACCATACCCGAAAGCTGTTGCAGGTGAACCGCTCCACATCTCTTTTGACATCAACAGGCGGATTTTCAAGTTCGAATTCAGATATGATACTGCTATTATGGCGCCAACGGAGATTTTCGTCCCGGATTTTCAGTTTCCCGACGGTTACAAGGTAGAAGTTTCAGATGGCAGCTATGAAAAAGACGCCGCCAACCAGTTGCTCATTTACACGCCAGATAGCGGCCGCGCTTTACACTCCGTTAAGGTGATCCCCGTTAAAAAATAGTTTTACCCGGGAAATATGGACGCTGTTAGCAGGATAGTATAATCTTGTGGTGCAATATGAGAACATCGGAGGTTTAAGCGATGGTAGAATCAAGAAAGTCAGCTGCATTAGAATCCGAAATGAAAGAGTGGCGTCATCACCTGCACGCCCACCCGGAAACCTCTTTTCAGGAACACAACACAGCCGCCTTCGTTGCCGAAAAGCTGAAGTCGTTCGGCCTGGCCGTAACGAGTGGAATTGGGCGCACGGGAGTTGTCGGCACACTGACCAAAGGGCAGAAAGGAAAGGCAATCGGATTGCGGGCTGACATGGATGCGCTGGATATCCAGGAAGAAAATGATCTCGATTACAAGTCCACCGTGCCTGGTAAAATGCATGCTTGCGGGCACGACGGGCATACATCCATGCTGCTGGGAGCGGCAAAATATCTTGCCTCAAAAGGAATATTTAACGGCACAGTACAGTTTATCTTCCAGCCGGCCGAAGAAAACGAAGGCGGCGGAAGGGCAATGATAGAGGACGGCCTTTTCAAGCGTTTCCCCGTAGACTCGGTGTTCGGACTGCACAGTTTCCCTATTTTGCCAGAGGGCAGTTTTGCCATCCGCTCCGGTCCGATGATGGCGGCCTACGACGTGTTCGACATCAATATAAGAGGTACCGGTGGACATGCGGCCATGCCTAATATTGGTCACGACCCCATAGTGGCAGCAGCGCACATTATCACAATGTTGCAGACAATCGTCAGCCGCAACGCCGACCCGGTGGAATGCGCGGTGGTCAGCGTCACCGAGATCAAGGGCGGGACCGCATACAACATCATCCCCGAAACTGTGACATTACGCGGTACAACACGGCACTTTCAACCCCACATCCAGGACATGATAGAGCTACGCATGAAAGAAGTGCTGAAAGGCGTGGATATATCTATGGGTGTAACAACGAACATAAAATATGAACGGCGCTATCCTGCCGTGGTCAATACTGCAAAAGAGATGGAGGAAGCCATAAGCGCCGCCGCACTCGTAGCGGGAAAAGATAACGTCGTTACCAACATACCGCTCATAATGGGTTCAGAGGATTTCGCCTTCATGTTGCAGGCCAAACCGGGCGCCTATATAGCGATCGGCGCCGGTATGCCGGCCGCCAACGGCATGATCCACCGTCCCAAGTTCGATTTCAACGATAAAATACTGACAACCGGGGCAGACTACTGGATCACACTGGTGGAGTCCCTTCTACATAAATGAACAGTTTTTATGGACAATGCTATAGGGAATTAAGTTGACTATGAATGAGATGTCAATCATGGACCAGAGCGAAATCAGCAGGCACTACAGCTCCGTAAAGACCGTCAATGAGATGTACTAAACGGCGCAAATATATTCTGAACGGGATGTACGCACTGATGAAATTACGCTGAGACGCGTTAACAGGGCGTTGAGCTAATTCATCGATATGCGCCACAATAGAAGACGAGAGCTCAACCTCTTCAGCCGGCACGCCGTTTTCAAATGCTGATGCTCTATCCGGCTGCTGTCCGGAACGCACGGCAATCTCAGTGGATTGCAGAATTTCGCTGTACTGTTTCAGAAAAATCTGTATATCTGGCAAAACCTCACATTCTGTTAGCTGCAAATTTTCCAAGGAGAGCGCTGCCAGGATATTACAAAGCTGCTGATTAAATGCCGTTAAGCCTGCGAGTCTTTTAAAGTAGTCCCCTTTAGACAACGGCCCATTGGAAACACCCCGCAATGCGGCAGAGGCATCTATGCATGCCCGGTTTGCCTGCTGATGTATGCGCTCAATATTAGTCGGTGGGGCGATTTTTCCGGAATACATATCCAATATTGCTTGAACATAATTTCTGTTCGCAAATAGCGCTTTGGCGATCTTATCGGGCAATTGCGCTTTCTCGAGCTGCGGTAAGAAAAAAAATATGTAAATAGATGCTATGACACCTCCGGCTACTGTATTCGCAATTCGCGTCAACGCTACAAGCCAATTTCCGATATCCTGAAAATTAACCAGGAAAACGACGGCAGGTGTCCAAAATAATGCATAGATACCGTAATTGCGGGATCGGTTTGCAAAGGCCAAGAACACGAGCACGATGATTAGCAAGAAAATTATATTCCTGTTCTGAATTAATGAGGCTGCCACGATTGCGATAATGCCCCCGGCCACAGTTCCGACAACCCTTTGCAAGGCCCGCTGGCGGGCGGTTTGGAAATCAGGCTTTAGTACTATCGCTATGGTCAAAGCCATCCAGTAGCCATGTGGTATTTGAAAAAAAGTGTATATAAAAGTCGCGATGGCCAGCATTATACTGAGGATCAATGAAAAACGAAAAATATCCGAGCCTAACGTCAGGTGATCAGCAATGAAGCGCCAGGCATTAAGGATGGCCGAAGACTGCTTCTCCGGTTTATTGCTTTTTACTGATGACGCAAGATTCACATTATCAATAATTCCAACAATACCCTGCAGCGTCTTTATATAGCGTTCAAGCAGTCCAATAATATAGCGGGCACTGGAGAGAGCCAGGTAATCCCCAGACTCCGGAGGACCTTCCTGTAATGCAGTTAGATGGCCGGTTAGTTTTTGGAGAATGGGTTCAAAATTGCTTTTAACGCCCGCTGGTTTATCGTACTGAATGGAGGAGGCAATATGCGTCAGTATAACATCTGTATCTGCAACGGCCTGGTCCACGGACTTCTGAACTGAAGATTGATAATTTTGAAATGAAGCCGTTTTTATGCTTTCGGATAGCGCAACCTGGATTGTAAACAATGAATCGGCTTTCTGCAGCAGCACGTACATTTTCAGGGTTGTTGGGTTAAACTTACCCTTCAAATCACGCATAACCAGGTATGCAAGATTACGCGCCGTCTGGATGCTTTTCTGCAGGATGTCCTTATCACCAGGGCCTTGTACATACGTTTCATTCTCTCTAGAAAGCACCAGGACCAACCGAGAGCTGAGCAGACGATAATAATTGGCTACAGCTTCGCGGACGGGTTGATCTGGTTTGAACGGCCATTTCCTCAGCTTGCATGCCATAACCCATAAAGCACTGGCAGCAATTATCAAACAATGTGGCAAGGCAAAGGACAGATCCGTGGTTTGTGCTGTAAATAAAATGAAACTGACGATAGCTATGGAGCCAAGCCGACTCCCAATGTTTTTCCCATAGACACTCAACATGCTTGAGATGAAAACCCAAAACAGCATCGAACAAACCAATAATATCGGCAGTTGACCAACTAAAGCCGCCAATAAATTGGAGATTATCAACAAACCTGCCCCCAAAGCCATAGTCCGCATCCGAATACGATAAAGTCCTCCGGGGTCAGCCAGGTTTGTAAAAAGTGTTCCAAAGAAACTTACTGCAAAGAACTCGCTCTGACGGAACAATACGGCAATCAAAGCCGGGCAGAAAGTAATGATGAGGACCGTATATAAACTGTTCATGATATCGTTTCTTTTCATCCCTGCGATATCATTGAAGTTTGTCCGGAGTCGGGTTTTTATGCTTTGAAGAACTTGATTCAACCGTCCGATTACCTTGATTTTTGCTTCATGCATCTTACTTATGTTGCTTCTTTCTAACATGACAATGAACTTGGTATATTAATTGTCTGTCAGTGGGTATCTACACTATATATCAAACACCCTGTATACAGTGCCACTCTCCAAACCCACTGAGAACCTGAACATAGGGACCTTCTATGCCTGGATTCTCTCAAAAAGATAGCTTCCGATGCCCAGCAAAATGACCGCAATGACAACGACTACGAGAAGGTCTATTCCCATCCCGAAGGTGCCTGCGCCGACCAAGGATTCCCGCACGCCATCGATTCCGTAAGTGAGGGGGTCGAGTCTGGTTATTACTTCCAGTGCTTTGGGCAGTCCCTGAAGCGGGAACAACGATCCGGACAGGAAAAAGATCGGCATCACCAGGAAATTCATGATTAGCTGGAACCCCTGCATGTCTTCAAGCCTGGAAGCAATAGCAATACCCAACGAAGTGAACAAAAGGGCGATGAGAAATACAAACACGGCTGCAACCGGCAACATAAGAAAGTTCTGTACTTTGAAGCCGACAATAAGCGACAGAATAAAAACGATCACCCCCTGAAACGAGGCTACTGTCGCCCCACCAAGCGTTTTCCCCAGCATAATCTGCCATCTGGGGACCGGCGCCACCATAGTTTCCTTTAAGAACCCGAACTGCCTGTCCCAAATAAGGTCTATACCTGAAAAGACAGCAGTGAACAGCACGCTCATCATGATAATTCCCGGGGCCAGGAACTGCATATAATCCCCCTGCCCTGCCTGTTTAAAAATGGACCCGAAGCCAAACCCAAATACCAACAAGAAAAGCAGGGGCTGACCCAGCGAACCAATAATGCGGGAGGGTGTACGGAAATATTTTTTAACCTGCCGAAGCCACAGTATATACATTGTACTCATTAACGTCGCCCCCATAATCTTTGCATTGCTCTCATTCTGCCGACACCGCTGACCTGTTCCTCCCGGATGGTGCTCCCGGTAATAGCTATAAAGGCATCCTCCAGAGAGTTTGTTTTGGTTTGATTCTCCAGATCGGCCAGACTGCCGACGGCTACAATTTTGCCGTGGTCGATAATGGCTATCCTCTCTGCAACTTTTTCCGCCTCTGCCATATAGTGCGTGGTAAAGAAAACGGTCATGTTCTCCTTTTCACTTATATCTTTAAGATAGCTCCAGATGTGGTTCCTGGTCTGAGGGTCCAATCCAAGCGTAGGTTCATCCAGGAACATGATCTTAGGGTGATGAAGTAACCCTCTCGCTACCTCCAGTCTACGCTTCATACCGCCGGAGAAGGTCTTTACCATGTCGTTCTTACGGTCCCAGAGCTCAACAAAGCGCAGAAGCTCCTCTGTTCTTTTTTCCCTGACCTCCTTCGGTACTTTATATAGCACAGCGTGATACTGCATGTTTTCCAAGGCAGTAAGATCGCTGTCAAGGCTGGGGTCCTGAAAGACAATGCCAAAAGACTTCCGGACCGCATCTTTGTTTTTCGCTGGGTCATTGCCGTTTATCATCACCTTGCCACTAGTCGGCTTGAGTAACGTAGTAAGCATCTGTATCGTCGTGGATTTGCCTGCCCCGTTGGGACCCAGGAAGGCGAATATCTCACCCTTTTTCACATTGAAAGAGATATTATCGACAGCTACGAAATCCTTGAACTTTTTTGTCAATCCTGCAACGGAAATGATATTCCCGTCCTGCTGGCTCATATTCATCTATTAAGCTCCTTTAAATTAGAAGGAACATCCGCTTTCATCAAAAGCCTGGTTAACTGCAGTACGTCATTATCGCTTAGCGGTTCAAACACCCTGCTTACTGATGCAAAGTAGTCCTTCTTAAATTCATTAAAATTATCGTGCGCATATTTAGTTAGCTTTATGCGCAACAGTCTCCTGTCATTACAATCTTCTTCCCGATTTACCAAACCTTTTTCTACCAGAGAGTCTATAAACTGGGTAACAGCGCCCGATGTAACACTCAATACCTCGGCCAGTTCCTTAACAGATACCCCCTCCGGTTTGCTCGCAATGCAGAACAATATACGGACTTGCGGCAATCCCAATACGAACTCGCCAAACCGGAACCCCTGGCCCGCATGCATGCCTCTCATGACGAAACGCAGTTTCTCCAATAAGGCCCGTAGCAGCTCTTCCCTCGATTTACTCATCTCTTTTCTTTGTGACCGCCCAATCTCGATATTTATTTAGTGCCTTATTATATTAGTACCTAAACTATTATTATGCAAATCTTACTCTTTGAAGAGAGTAAGCCGGCATATATGGATGGTATAATCTTAGACATGAGCAACCTGATTAATTCGTTTGTCATGACCTTTATACCTCTTTTCATCGTCATCAATGCCTTTGACAAAATTCCGGTCATCATCTCGCTAAGCGAGGATATGTCCAAGCGCGAGCGTTTCAAGATGATCAATACAGCCACCCTCACAGCAGCCATTGTCGGGCTGGTCTTCCTGTTTTTCGGCCAGTTTATCCTTAGTGTGATGGGCATATCGATAGGTTCATTTGCTATAGCCGGCGGCATCATATTGCTGATACTTGCCATAAGATACATGATCTCAGGCCGGATGCTGGACGTAGTGAAGGAAGAAATGGTGGCCGTCGTACCCATCGGGACCCCCTTGACCGTAGGCCCGGGCACCATGACCGCTCTTCTGCTGCTATCAACGCAATTCCCCCTGTGGATCGTACTGGTGTCGCTGGCCCTCAATATAGCTATCGCCTGGGTAGTATTCCTATCCAGCGACCCTATTATAAAGTTCATGGGGCAGGGAGGGATCAAGGCAATGTCTAAAGTATTCAGCCTCCTGCTCGCCGCCATAGCTGTCAACATGATGATCAAAGGGTTGAGCCTGTGTGAAATAGTAAAATTACCGTCTCTATAACATCGCGGACTTTCTCCCGGTGCCGGTAATCCCTGACCTGTCCAGGTATACAAACGCAAGCAAATCCCGCCTTTCTTTGCTCTATTTACCTTCCATTTGCATGTTTCCATTTCTTATGCCATAATTAAGGCGACTTAATTAAGCTGGCTTAATTATTGGGAGGACAAAATGGAAACTGAACGGACAGAAGAATATCTGGAAGCTATTTACAAAAGACAGGCAAAGGAAACCCCTGTTTCCACCTCTTCGCTGGCGGCTGACCTTGGCGTTTCACAGCCTGCCGTCACCGATATGCTGCGGACACTGGATAGCAAAGGGCTAATTGACTACAAAGCGAACAAAGGAGCTGTGCTTACACGTTCCGGTGAGGGAAGGGCACTTGCGGTCATCAGGCGGCACCGCCTATGGGAGAGGTTTCTAACCGATGTGCTGGGTATGAAGTGGAACAAAGTACATGAAGAAGCTTGCCGGCTTGAGCACGCTACATCGCCCGATATCGAGAAAGGATTATCAGACATACTTGGCGATGTTGATACCTGTCCGCACGGGCATGCCATACCTGATGAAAGCGGGAAAATAAAACGGGAGAAAACCACCGCTCTGACAGAGTTCCATCCGCACCAGAAAGTGCGTATCCTGGCTGTTGACGATGAAGATCCCAAAATATTAAGGGCGGTCGAGAAGATGGGATTGCGGCCGGGTGCAATTGTGACTATTTTAAAAAGAAACAAAGACGGGTCGCTCGATATCGAATATGCCAAAGAAACAATTGCGCTGGATAGCGGGACGGCGGCTGTCCTCATGGCAGAGCCGGCGCCTCAGGAGTCTTTGACGCTGGAAGAAGAGGAAATTCCCCTGGGGAAACTGCGCACGGGTAACACTGCAATAATCAAGTGTTACGGCGGTGGACGTGGTTCGATGGGACGATGCCTATCACTGGGATTTACGCCCGGCAGCGCAATTAAAATGATCGAAAACTTTAATCGTGGGCCTGTGCTGGTCAAGGTCCATGACACCGAAGTAGCAATTGGAAGGCAGCTGGCTGACAAAATATCCGTAATCAGAAAGGAAGCAGCGTGTTAGAAAAGACAGAAGAAAAAGTAATAACGGTCGCTTTGGCCGGCGCACCCAATGTGGGCAAAAGTACAGTCTTCAACCTGCTGACCGGGCTTTCTCAACATGTTGGGAACTGGCCGGGTAAGACGGTTGAGCAGAAAACCGGTGTATTTCGCCAGAACGGCTTTACTATGAATATCGTTGATCTGCCCGGTACATACAGCCTGACTGCTAATTCCGCTGAGGAGCAGATAGCCAGGGATTACCTGGTAAATGAGCACCCTGATGTCGTAGTCGCGGTCCTCAATGCGGCCAGCTTGGAACGAAACCTGTACTTGGTAGCTGAGCTCATAGAGCTTGCCCCGCGTCTGGTAATTGCTCTGAATATGATCGATGTCGCCGAGCAGCAGGGCAAGAAAATCAATCCCGAGTCTTTGTCTAAGACACTCAATATACCGGTCATCCCGATAGTGGCCCGTGCGAACAAGGGACTCCACGAGTTGGTAAGCCAGATCGAACAGGAGTGCGGCTCAGCGACCGGCTTACGTGATGTGAAGCACATTGAGTTCGGCAGTGAGATAAAGGGCGTAATAGACCATGTGGAGAAACTGCTTAATGACGGCGTAACCACCCCATACCCGAAACACTGGACTGCCATGAAGCTGCTCGAGGGTGACAGCCAGATAAACAAGCTGATCAGGGGACGTATGCCGGCGGAACGTTGGCCAGCGTTGGAATCGTATTTAAGAGAAAATGAGTCGGCGGCTGTCACCATCGCCACGCTTCGCTTCGAGTGGGTCGAGAGGATGATGGCGGTATCACAGGAAAAACCACGTATTGGACAGGTCTCATTGACGGAGAAAATTGACCGCGCTGCTACGCACCCTGCCTGGGGACTTCTTATACTGGTGGCAGTACTCGGCGCCATCTTTTGGCTGGTTTTCAGCATCGGGGTCCCGATACAGAAATTCCTCGACATCAATTTGATTGTGAGAGCCAGGGAATTTATTCACACCCTTTCTTTTATGCCACAATGGCTTCAGGGATTCCTGGCCGACGGCGTCCTTGCCGGCGCCGGGACAGTGCTCACATTTGTCCCGATACTTTTCTTCTTCTTTGCGGCGTGGGCTTTGATGGAAGACACTGGCTATACAGCACGGGCCGCCTTCGTAACAGACAGGTTCATGCATGCGATTGGGCTTCATGGTAAGTCGTGCATGCCGCTGGTCCTGGGGTTCGGATGCAACGTACCCGCAATCCTGGGAACACGCATAATAGATTCTCCGCGCGCCCGCCTCCTCACAATATTGATAACACCGCTTGTCCCATGCACGGGCAGGATGGCCGTAGTCGCCATTATTGCCGCTGCATTCTTCGGGACGGCAGGTGTACTGGTCTCAATCGGAATTATGCTATTCAGCCTGCTGATGCTGGTAATAGTCGGGCTGATACTCAACAAGTTTGTCATACGCGGTGAGAGCAGCGCATTGATTATGGAACTGCCCCTTTATCACGTACCGGATTTAAAACTCATAGGTCTGGTCACCTGGCAGA
>JBEKCL010000005.1:0-40342 GCA_050014895.1 Dehalococcoidia bacterium | reverse complement strand
GACCCGATAAATACGGCGGAACAGTGTGCATGCATGCAGCTGATAAATTGATACGCCGCAGCCAGTCTGTAGGATCGCTTGTAGGCAGGATAGACGATAAGAGCGCCAATTTCTATGTAACCGGATCATCCAGCCCATGCCTCAGTCCCTTTTATCCTGTTTTTAGTGCTGGCACCGTCAATCCTGCCGGCTATCTGGAAGGAGGGGCGGAGTTCAACGAGGAAGCCTACTGGTGGGAATGTGAGCGGTGGCACCGCAAGACACTTTGGCATTATCCCGATGCACTCAAGGACATCCAGCCCAAAATCAGGGAATACGAGAAGGAAATGCTGAAAGCTGTTGAAGGACCCGCATCCCTGAATCAATCCACAATAAACGCAAATTTCGGTAAGGTCAGGAGCATCGTCAGGGAGTGGGGTTCAAAGCTGGACGATATGCCGGAAACAAAGCCAGGGTGGCTCTTCCAGCGCTACTGGCAGGGCTATAATAAACTGAACGGCATCGAGTAGCAGCTATAATTTACCGATTGACGGCCTACTAATCTACTAAATAGATACTGCCAAACTTCACGGCACAATATCATTTTGAACCGCATTTTTGACAAAAATTTCGCACTGGTATAATATTTCCATAATGGAAATTTTACAGAGTGGAAGTGCAAAAAGCGATAAATCGGCAAGAGCGGCAGCCAGCGCTCAAGCCATGTCCGTTGTACAGGGCTTTGTGCAGTTGTGGGTCAAATATGAATCGGCTCTGCATAAAGAAATTGCTAATCAGCAAAAGGCCGGCGGACAAGCATCGGCTTCAAAACGGATAAATTCCTATTTCGATTACGGAGTTTTTTACAGGATCAGCAGTAACCTTTTCCGGAAAAAGGAACTTACGATGGGAGAACTCAGCAGCGCACTTTCAGTTCCTTTTAGTACGGCAACCAGGATTATTGATGTGCTGGTAGCAGACGGTTACATTAAAAGAATGCAGGCCACCGATGATCGACGCGTGGTCAGGATAGCACTTACATCTGATGGAGAAAAACTCCACCATACTATAGAAACATTTACGGATGAACATGTTCAGTCTATCCTGTCATGTCTTAGTATAGAAGAACAACAATCCATGTTCGGTTTAATCCGGAAGGTCATATCCGCGCTCGAAAAGGTAACATAAAAAAATTTACACTAATATTTCCACTCTGCAATATTTTATGAAACATAAATTTATCACTAGTACTACTGTGAAGACCATCTTTGGCAACTTAAAACTAGCTTTATTCCTTGCTTTTAAATCGATGTTCAGGGGCAACAAATGGGCTCTGGTCCTGATAATCGTGGTAATGGCTTTCAGTTTCGTCAACCTGATATTTTCCTCTGCCATCATTTCGGGCGTTATGGCAACCATGGATAACCAAATAGTTGATACGATGTTTTCAAACGTGGTTGTCAGCCCAAAAGAAGATCGTTTCTATATAGAAAGATCAAGTGAATTGGTCCCCCAGATACAGCAGGTATCAGGTGTCGCTGAGACTTGCGTACACCTGAATACTACCGGATTTATCGAATACGGCTGGAAAGAAAAGACACTGCCCTGGGAGAAAGTAAAAAGCGGCAACTGGAACATTGACGGTATCAATCCAGCCCAGGAAGCCCTGGTTACTTCCATCGGGCACAACATGATTGAGGGAAGATACCTCGATGAGGACGATACCGACCAGATCATTCTGGGCGTTGAGATAGCCGGAGGCAACCAGGCACAATCGTCCGACTTCATGACTCTGGGCGGCGTACATATAGGGGATAAAGTCCAGGTCACTTATGCCAATGAAGTACAGCGGGAGTACACGATAAAAGGCATCTTTCGCGCGCGAGAAATGATGGTGGCTGATCATCTGGCTTTCGTGACACGCAGAGAAATGGTGTCAGTCCTGGGGCGCTCGAACTTCTCTGACAGGGCCAGCGAGATACTGGTTAAAGCCGACAAGAGCGGTATTGAAGACAGCCTGGCAAGCCAGTTGAAAGCATTGGGAACGGACCTCCAGGTCAGGACTTTCAAGGAATATGGCGGCGCATACCGCAGTGTTATTTCAACATTTGAGCTCATTATGGGGATCATCGGCGGTACAGGATTAATGGTGGCGGCCATAGTGATGTTCATAATTATTTACATCAATGTGCTCAGCAAGAAACGGCAGATAGGAATTCTCAGAGCGATAGGCATACCTCATAATGCTGTGCTCGGATCTTACTTGATCCAGGCGTTATTCTACTCGCTTATGGGCATCTTACTGGGATGGCTGATAATACGCGTTGTCCTTCAACCCTACTTCATAATGCATCCGATCGACCTGCCCCTGGGTTTCCTCAGCTTGCATATAGAGTCAGGCAGCATAATCGGCTCTGCGGCGGGGCTGACGTTCGCCTCTCTCCTAGCAGGACTGATTCCAGCGTGGACGGTAATGCGGGAAAGCATCATAAAAACACTCTGGGGCGTCTGATTCATGATTATCGTAAAAAATCTTTTAAAAACATATGGACACGGGACAAGCGCAGTGCACGCTTTAAAGGGGGTCGATTTTAATGTGAAAGAAGGTGAATTTGTGGCGATCATGGGAAGGAGCGGCTCCGGTAAATCGACACTGCTGCGAATAATGGGCCTGCTGGACCTGCCAACCGGGGGAGAGATCTCTATCGATGGCATCGATGCTTTGAAACTGCATGAGAAAGACAGGGCAAAATTCAGATTGGAGAGGCTGGGATACGTTTTCCAGGAGCATTCTCTCATTGCAGAACTAAACGTGCTGGAAAATGTGTACCTGCCGGCGGTCGCCGACCTTGCCAGGAACAATTATAAACATCGTGCTGAAGAGATACTTGAAATCGTAGGACTGAAAGATAGAATTAACCATTACCCCAGTGAGATTTCAGGGGGCGAACAGCAGAGAGTGGCAATAGCCCGCGCCCTTATTAATCAGCCAAAAACATTATTTGCGGATGAACCCACTGCCAGCCTGGACGAAGACTCTTCGAAAATTGTGTTGGACCTCTTCTGCAAACTGAACAAGGAAATGAAACAAACTATAGTAATGGTGACCCACGAACCAGATGACAAGCAATATGTAGACAGGGTAATATGGATGAAAGATGGACGCCTGGATACATGAGATTAGACCCATCACAAAGGCAGACTTAACTAGCAGCCTGTCAGTGATCAGATCGTCCTTTAACACCGTCGCACTTGAAATGAATTTGACGCCCGAGAACTGCCCGGGCCACACAGCCTTCACTACAATGGAGAAGTTACTCGACCTGTACGGGAAGGCAACATGCTTCGGCCTTTACGTCGATAGCACCCAGGTAGGATTTGTAGCTTCTGAAAAGGTCGGCGATGGTGAAACATATTACCTTGATAAACTGGCGGTACTGCCCGTCCAACGCCATAAAGGATTTGGGGCTCATCTCGTAATGTGCGTCCTTGATTATGTCGGAAGACAGGGCGGAAAGAGAGTTTCCCTTGGCATGATAGACAGTCATGTTGTTTTAAAAGAATGGTACAAGTCGCTGGGATTTGAAGAAAAAGGCACGAAGAAATTCGAACATTTGCCATTCCTGGTTTGCTTTATGGATCTGGACCTAACAGCCCAAAAGGTAAAGTAGCACGTCACTCACGTTGGTACCGGTTGCGCCGGTTATAATAAGCGACCGCCCCAGTTTGTTGAAAAGTGTATTGCTATCGAATCTTTTAATATAGTCTTCTACATCTATCCCTGCATCCTGCGCTGTTTTTAATGAACGGTCATCAACCATGGCTCCGGCAACATCCGGCATAAAGTCCGATCCATCCGTGCCTGCAGATGCTACCACCCATGGAAACGCGCATTTCTTCATAGCCAGCATTGAAACGGCTGCATACTGCTGGTTGCGGCCTCCCTTACCTGCCTTCTCGGTCAAAGTTGGGGTAGTCTCTCCACCAAGAAGAATTACATTGAAACCCTTGTAACGCCCGTCGGCTATTTCCTTCGCTATCCTGTTAGCTACATCGGTGGTATCACCGCTCAATTCTGAAGTCACTGTATATGGCTTCAGCCCCAGGTCCCTGGCTTTTTCCTCCATAGCCTCCAGTGCCATACGATTATTCCCAATTATATAGTTGTCACAATTGAAAAGTTCTTTGGGTGTCTCGGCTTCCAGTCCTGCGCAACCTCTTTTCAAATAATTAACAGCATTTTGGGGCGATTTCTCGACCAGTCCGTACTTTTCCAATACATCATAGGCTTCTTTGAACGTTGATGAGTCCGATACTGTTGGCCCGGAAGCAATTGCGTCAAGGTCGTCGCCGACCACATCCGAAATAATGAGAGAAACAACTCTCGCCGGATCGTAATATCTTCCCAGGCCTCCTCCCTTGGTCAGGGACAGGTGTTTACGTACTGTGTTTATTTCTTTAATATCCGCTCCGCATCTTAGCAGGAGTTGGGTAATATCGCGCTTATCTTCAAGCGACACACCGCTAACAGGGCAAGGCATAAGTGACGATCCCCCACCCGAAATAAGGCACAGGACCAGGTCATTTTTACCGATGTTGTAGCGGCCTTTCATAGCCAGCATGGTCCGAACCCCATACACTCCGGCTTCATCAGGTACCGGGTGCCCGGCTTGAATTACCTCAATCTTCTTTGTAGCATAACCGTTGGATTTACAGTTAACTGCTCCGGCGGTTATCATCTCGGGGCCGATAATCTTCTCGATTTCCTCTGCCATGAACCCCGACGCCTTTCCACCGCCAATAACAAAAACCCGGCCCTTGGACAAATTGTAGCCCTCACTTTCAATAACCAGCTTTTTTGAAGCACGGCGATACCTTACAGATTCCCTGAGCAAATTCGAGGACAACACTCGGGTCACGCCAGCTTCAATCAGCTCTACGGCACGAGCGCGCAGCCCCGATGAAATAAGTTCTTCCCGGTTTTTTATTATCAAGAATCGGTTCCTATATGTGAATATATGTAAATAAGCGTAAAACGGTAAAAATTATACGCTTAAAATCCGCTACTGTCATTGGTTGCACACCATTCGCAATAACCCATCCATGTATGTATAATCCACTAAAATATCTGAAGGAAGTACAAAACATGAGCTGGATATTACTTATTGCTGCCATTTGTATGGAGGTATGCGGCACTACCTGCATGAAACTTTCCGAAGGTTTCACAAAATGGCTGCCGTCTGTTCTCATTTTCGTATTCTACGCGTTTAGCTTCACACTGATGACCTTTGTGATGAAAAAACTTGATCTGAGCCTGACATACGCAATCTGGTCCGGTGTAGGTACTTTCCTGATAGCCCTGATCGGCATTCTCTGGCTTAAAGAGCCGTTAACTATACTGAAAGCTGCCTCAATGATTCTGGTAATAGCCGGCGTTATTGGTTTGAACTTGAGCAGCACAGGGAATTAACGTTACCATAGTGCTAGTTTTCCCGTTAAATCGTGGTTAAACCCACATTAAACTATCACTTCCAAATATGCAAGGGGGCTAGACAAAACTACGCTAACCGTGTAACATTTTCACAGTTTCGCATTTGCGGAGCACAATTTAAATTTAATAGAAATATCATGAGAATAGGTGTAATTTCCGACACTCACGTTCGCCGTATCAGCGAGTTACCCGCAACCCTCATCAACGACCTCAAAGAGATGGACATGGTTGTTCACTTGGGGGACTTTCACTCGGCAGATTTAGTCAACGACCTGAAAGAAATAACTAATTTCCGCGGGGTTGCTGGCAATCACGATGCCCACATTCCCGGCCTGCCTGAAAAGGACCTGGTTGAAGTTGGCGGCAAGCGAATTGGGATCATCCACGGACATGGCTGTGTATTTCCTTTTGGCTTCAAATGGGGCTTAATGACTCAATTTGACGGAAAAATAGATGCGATCCTCTATGGACATACGCATTCCGCAAGAAATATGATAGAAGAAGGCATCCTATTTTTTAATCCGGGCAGCGTCATGGGCAGGTTCCCTGCCATGCACCGTAGTTACGGCGTCCTGATCGTTGGGGATGAAATATCTTCCAAAATTATTACAATCGAGACCAAGCGCTACTTTTACCTCCATAAATACATAAACCTTGCCAGCAAAGCCGTTTCCTATTGTTGCGGGCTGAACGGAAGCCCTCATAGTTTCGTCTAAAATCCTCTCAATCTCTCCACAATTTACTGGTAATATCAGATCTATTGTCATATACTCATCTCTCGAGAGGTGTGAAATGACAAACATAACCAGCCCGGAACAAATTTTGTCCTATGCACGCACTAATAACTGGCTTGCCCTTTTCACTTCTGATGGCAATATCTTGAATGTATTTCTAACTCCCAACGGCAACATCCTCGAAGTCTATTTCGAGAAAAATAAGGCAACTTTAAAGGTGTTGCCTAGCTATGTATGCAAATAACGATAGGCTTATGAGCAACTTGCCCAAACGAACAGGAATGGCACACCTGCCGCTGCATGGCGGCAAGGCCCCGGCATGGCTGTTCGCACGCATGACCAGGCTAGCCCGCGAAATAACAGTAGCAATTATCTCAGATTTCGGGCCAAACGAGATGCTGTACCGGTTATCCGATCCATATTGGTTCCAGGCCTTTGGCTGCGTACTCGGGTTCGACTGGCATTCCAGCGGCGTCACCACCACTGTCTGCGGCGCTGTAAAGGAAGGCATTAAAGGCATGGAATCCGAGCTTGGCTTTTTCGTGGCAGGAGGCAAAGGAAGCACTTCCCGTAAAACGCCTTCCGAAATAGAGGGCGCAGGTCACCTTATCAATGCCAATGCTGAGAAGCTTATTTACGCCAGCCGCATGGCTGCCAAGGTAGATAACAATGCCGTGCAGGACGGGTACCAGCTCTATCACCATGTATTTTGCTTTACAAAAGCCGGTGATTGGGCAGTAATCCAGCAGGGTATGAACGAGGAAAACCGCTATGCACGCCGCTACCACTGGCTGGGAGATAAGGTAACTGACTTCGTCTGCGAACCACATTCGGCTGTTTGCTCGGAGGCAAAGGCCGCCACGCTCAACCTCGTCGCATCTGAGAGTTCGAACGCCAGGGACACAATCGCCGATATAACCAGGCGGGAAAACCCGGACAAAATCATGGCGCAACTTCGAAACCTGCAAAGCCTGGAACTACCCCGACGTCATGAAATGCTGGTGACCGATATCCATCCGGACAGGCTTTATAAAATTTTTATCAAAACCTATGAAAACCAGCCTGAGGATTTCGAAAAGTTGTTGGGTATGGAGGGAGTGGGTGCGAAAACCCTGCGGGCACTAAGCCTGATTTCCGAAATCATCTACGGTGTACCTGCAAGCTTCCGCGATCCAGCGCGCTTCAGCTTCGCCCATGGCGGCAAGGATGGCATCCCCTACCCCGTCGACCGCAAGACTTACGATAAGAGTATTGAGATACTGCACAATGCCCTGGAGAAGGCCAAAATAGAGGACACTGTGAAAATAGCCGCCATTAAACGGCTTGAGCTCTGGAAATGACACCCGGGAAATAGCTGCCTACAATTTTCTCTACTTCTTCCAGCCACGCTTTCCGTTGCAAGACTGTGCTGGTAACAACGACACTGAACATGCGCCTGTGGAATGTTTTAACGCCGCACAGGTCAAAGATGCACTGCTTCCATAACGACTGCAGCGGATCACCAAAGGTCTCCATCTCCCTTTCTAACCTGGTATTAGATGTATTGAATACCAGCGCTGCCCTGACCTTAAGCAGACCGACAGGGATGCCTTCGCCCGAGTCACCCTCAGTGAATTCGTAAGCAACGCCGGGCCGGAAAACTCTGTCAATATAGCCTTTGAGTATGGCGGGCGGCTGGCCCCACCAATTGGGGTGCACGATAATGATTCCATCAGCATCAGCCAATTCCCTGCAATATTCTTTTATGTCATGTGAGACCTTTGCCTTTTTTAATGTCTCCCCCTTCGGCAGTATTGCATCGAAATGCTCCCTGTAAAGGTCATGGCTGATGACTTCATGCCCATTATTATGAAGTACATGGATTGCGGCTTTGGCTATGGCATGATTAAAACTGCTTTCATCCGGATGGGCCAGTATAACGAGTATTTTCATGTGCGTATTGTATTAACAAATAAGGTTACGGTCAACGAATTGTACAAATTGCAGAGCTAACAACTGTCATACCCGGTATAATTGTCATGTAAAAAATAACTGTGAGAAGTGCCAATGATAAAAAGTTTTAAAGATAAAAAACCTTTCATCCACGAGACCGCCTTTATCAGCGAGGCGGCCTATGTGGTCGGCAACGTTGAGATCGGAGAAAATTCCAGTGTATGGCCCGGGGCAGTAATCCGAGGAGATTTCGGCAAGGTAGTCATCGGGAAAAACACGGCAGTCGAAGATAATTGCGTAATACATACTGCCGACCATGTCGAGATAGGGGACAATGTAATAATCGGGCATAATGCGACAATCCACTGTAAAAAACTGGGCAACAATTGCCTGATTGGCATTGGTGCCATTCTGTTACAGGGAGCAGAAATAGGCGATGACTGTTTTATAGCAGCCGGCGCACTGGTTACACCAAACACTAAAATACCAAATGGATCAATGGTGAAGGGAAGTCCCGCAAAGGTAACAGAACAGCTCACCAGTGATAAAATTGCCATGGTCCGATTTGGTGGCGAGACTTACGCAGCTATGGCACAGGAATACAAGAAAGCCGGGCTTTAGACGCTTATTCGGTCGCTGAAGTATTACCCAGAGGACATGAGTTCAGACATTCATAGCATGTGTAGAACAGCATAACGCTCTGCGCTTGATAAATGTTCCAGTACTCAGGGCTGCGAAGCATCTCTTTTTGCCGGTCTACAGGCGCTTCAATTAACTTTTCCCAGTATTGAATGTGTTTTGCCATGCCGTACATCTGCTGTTTGTTTAGACATTTAATTGCGTCCTTCAACGTATTGCTGCTTAAGGCCTGGCCGGGACATGCCTGTATACACAGGTCGCACTCATCGCACAAATTATCCTGCAGTGGCTTATCCGGAAACAACGGTGCGTCGGTCACTATTGCGCCAAGCCTCACCCTAGGTCCCCATTTCTCAGTCAGCAGCAGCCGGTTTTTTCCGATCGTACCGAGACCAGCGCCCACTGCAACATGCCTCAAAGAAATATCTCCGAGCAGCCCCCTCGTTTCCTTGCTCATTTCTATGGGAGAAGCCGGTACTACGATTGCGGCTCTATGGCCTTGTCTCTCCAGATATTTGGATACGGCGTAGGATATCCGCTCCAGTTCTTTATATGACGCATGAGTCGAGATCGCTGCGGAATGCAGGCTGGGGCTCTCGATCGACCCACGTATCATGGGAATTCCGAAAACGACTACGGTGCGCGCTGTCGGCATCACTTTGGTCACTGGCAGAGGTGGTACTGAGTCAGGAATGGCATCTATCGACGATATGCCCACTATATCGGCACCACTTTCCATTGCCACTCTCTTGATTTTATCTGTAATCTCCTGGACTTTTGATTGCAGCATTGTTACTCTCCAATCTGAATATTTGTGAGACGCGAAGCAACAAATTAAATGGGTACAAGTATTTTACCCGGCCAAACACGTAATATATACTATATCGCTTCTTTACGCGGATTAAAAGCCGGACATTTTGGGGAAATACGTCAGGTGAAGCAGTTTACTTACGCGCTGCCATCACGTCAATAAAGCTCTCCAGCAAGAACCTGGTCCTATCTTCGGAATATTTCCGTTTATCGCTCATATCGCCTTCCAGTACCATGAACGGGACATTCCTTTTCTGCAATGCATCAGCTATCAAGCGGTGTGCCGCACAGGAATGACGGCACGCATCAGCAGAGAAATGGATTACACCGTCTATGTCGTATTCTTCAATCATTTTTTCAATACCGGCCAGCCTCTGCTCAATGGACCCCACGTAGGGATTCTTCAAACACCACATAGCCATGCTTTCCCATGGCCGCCGCTCGTCCATTTCATCCCAGAAAATCCTCTCCAGCTCTCCCATCATAATGTTCACACCGTTCTTTCTAAAAACCTCGTTGATAACTGTGGGCTGCGGTGGGAACCAGGCAAGCCACAGTACACGGTATTTTTCAGGAGGGACTTTTCCGCTATCCAATTTGCTCCGGCATTCATCGACAAGGTCCTGATAAAGGCGTTCCTGTATTGGTTTTCCTGCCAGTATATTGCCAAATATCGACATATTAAGCGCTACGCTGCCGTTCCACGAATAGGGCTTTTCTTTCTGTATATCGGCCAAGCGGCCATAGGCGCTCCTGGCCCGGCGGGAAGCCGCTATCGACTCACGCAAACGTTCGGGGTCTAATTTATGACCGGCTGTTTCCTCAAGCCTGCGGGCTATATATTTCAGTTGCGCGGTTACATATTCGATAGAGTCCCCATCTATGCGATTGGGGACGTCCAGAGTAATTGATTCTTTGTCATAACAATGGGCCAATATCTGGTTGGTCCTAGCCTTGCCGTCGCAGAAAAAAGATGATGACAACAGCAGGTCCGCCTTCGGCATATAGCCAAGCAGATGGCATCCTATTGCCAGCCTGTGAAACGAGCATAAGTCCGTGGAATAGCCTTCCTCTTCAGCCCTGGACATTATCTTCACGCTGCCGTCCGGATCCATCATCGGCAGAAGGTTGGTCGCTATCTCGAAATCGAATGGGGCTATATCAAATGCTGCCAGCAACTCCATGGGGAAAGAATAATAAGAAGTCCAAACTACTCTGGCATCCTCTTTGAACGCATCTATAAAGCTCTGGAAAAGTTGTATGTTGATCCTGGTAAAGGCGCGCGGTTTCTGCTCGTATTGGGCTTCTAGAGCTCTGGTCATATCTTCATAGAATTTCTTCAGCATAGCCTAGTTCCCCCTCTCATTCAAAACCTCTATGAAAGCCTCGCCCCTCACCTTCATCTGGCCTTTATTAGTAAACGTGTAGTCGTTCTCAAGAAACAGAACCGGAATATTCTTGTCGGCCAGGGCTTTCGTTATGTAGGGAACATCGTATAGATATTGATCACAGAACTTTAAGGAGGTAAGCAATACTCCATCTATCGAGTATGTCTCAACCAGTTTCTGTATCTCCTGTGCACGTTGGACCGGGCTTGCCGTACGCGAGCAATGAGGTTCACCGAGATATGCGCGGGCAAGCGCAATATAAGGATCGTCTTTTTCCCCATCTACATTCCTGGTGAAATACCTGAGACCTATACACAGATCTGAAGCAGGAACTTCCGCTCCGGCTGCTTCGATTATCTCGAAAAGGTCAGCCCTATCCATAACATTGCCGCTGATAAGAATGCGTGGCTTACGGGAATTTGATCTTACAGATCCGGTAGTCCTGGCTCTCTGGTAAAGCGCATCGATTTTCCTTAGCGCGGTCACACGGTCATCGCCGAAAACGCTCAGACCCAGCTTAAACAACTCGCTCCCTTCAACAGGCAGTGGGACTGATTGCTGCAGCGAGAAAATTTGCTGCATTGACCTCCGCAGTTTTCCCATTATCTGGATTGCCTTGCTTAAGGACGCAGGAGTAATCTCTTTGCCGGATGCAACGCCCAGGGCTTGCGCAAAATCCTTCAACTGGGAAGCAAAGTAACTGACTGCGCGATCATCCGTATTTTTTGGCGCATCAAGCATATAAACGAAGCCTGTGCCGATATAGGATTTCCAGGCATCGTACATCCTGCGCATTCCATCGCACGACCTGGCAAAAACAACACCGTTAAGATGGCTGGCACCGCCCTTCAGAGCAGTACTCATGACATTCTTTATATAGGGGCAAAGGTTGTGATAAAGATAGCCGTCCGCATCAGATGCTGTCTCCGCTTCTCCCCTTATGCGCACTGGCTTCATCCCTGCAGCCACGATAATCTCCTCGGGGACCAGGGAACAAAAGTAACCGATTTTACCTGCCTCTTTACTCATACCGACCCCCAAATATTAAAAAGTAAGATATTTTGCCGGTTATTTATCGTTTGCGGTCTTCCACTCTCACTTCCATCACTATATGCCCCCATCCCCCACACTTTACTCCAACGTCGGAACAGCCGAATCTGTTGAACCTCATCTTATTGGGATCTGCACCTGAATATATTAGCTCAGTTATCGCCGGAATTGCCAGCGTCAGGGAATGCAACGCAAACATGCAGACCCTGCTGGGGCCAAGCTTGGTCAGGAGACTGACGCCCCGGCCGTCGATATAGAACTTGTCACCCACCTTATGTCCGCTGTCGCAGCCGTGGACATCAACCACCTCTGCAACAATGGTCTTATTCAGCATGACACCCGTTTTCGACAGGACATCTTCATTCCTCGGGTTCTCCCGGAATATCTTCATTTCCTCGTCGTTGTATTTCAGGTGATCCTGTAGCATTTTCCACGTCTCTTTGCTGACTGCCATGACCTCCCTCCTTATACCGCTTATTTTTCAAAGAAAAATTTGTAGTCCCGGTAACAAACGCCGTCTGTATGCATCATGCAACCGGTGACCTTCGGCTCCACCTCATATTTAATGCCAAGCGTATCCAGCCATGTATCAATACGCAGCATGATCCCACATTCATAACGGTCGATAACACCAAGGGCTTTTATCCCCTCGTAGGCAAAACACGACTTCCACTCACTGTAAAGTACGTTTTGAGCCGGCATAGTGTAATCGTACTTCATAAAATCGCCCGTGGCGATCTCCATGGCCAGGTCAAAGAACTCTTTAAACTGGTCAAATGTCTCAATTTTAGGTGATCCCAACGACTTCCTGATACGCTTAATCTCAACAGCAGCCATACCTTTGACCGCAGCCTTATTAATCTTGTTCGTCTTCTCAATTCCGCATTCCTGAAGACAATTGTAAAACCACATGGCGTCATGCGTCATCCAGCCTTTGTTAAGAAGTTCTTTTAGCTCTTTCTTCTCTAACGGAATTGTTTCCATATGTTACCCCCATGTAATTTCGTTATTATATTTATAACATATTGTCATATTTAATGTCAAAATAACCAGCCATATTCATGCACGCACTTGGAGCCTAATTACAAACTGTGATAATATGTCAATATGGTATTCCGCGAAATAGGGAAAAGGATTCAACTGGCGCGGGAGGAAAAGGGGTTAACTCAGGAAGAGCTTGCTGTTAGGTTGGGTTGCACACAATCGGCCCTATCCAACTACGAACTGGGTAAGAGAAGGCTTTACCTCAACCTTCTTAACGAAATTGCGCAAATACTGGGCAAGCCGCTGGATTATTTCATGGAATCCCCCGCCGAAGGAGAGGAAGACCGGGCTTCCGGACTGCTCCTCGATCCGCAACTGAAAGAAATTTTAATTTCGACAGCGGATTTACCGCCTAAGGAGAGACAACTGGTGCTCGACTTTATCAATTGGAGGAAGACCCAGAAATGATAGGTTTTACGCTTACCGAAGCACAAATGTCCGCCCAGAAAAAAGCCCGCGATTTCGCCGAAAAGCATATGAAACCATATGCCAGGGAACTTGATAGTATGCCCTCGCCCCATTTCGATTGGAAGATTGTAGACCGCTTCGCGGCGGCCGGCTATACCTCGTTTTTCTTACCGAAAGAATATGGAGGAGGAGGGGTAGATGCACTTACCGTCGCAATTATTTGCGAAGAAATGGCTGTGGTCTGCGCCGGAATATGCAGCGTGCTTGGAGCTTCGATGCTTGCCGCCAACTGCTTAAAAGCAGGAGGAACCGAGGAGCAGAAGAAAACATATCTGTCGCTGCTTGCTGAGAAAAAGGGCAGGCTGGGTGCCATGGCAATTACCGAGCCTTCTGCCGGCTCGGACCTCGGCGGTGTGAGTACTCTGGCTGTCAAGGATAACAATGATTATGTTATCTCCGGTACCAAGACATTTATAAGCAATGCCGGCATTGCCGATCTTTATATAGTGCTTGCTACTACTGATCCTGCGAAAAAATATGCCGGGCTGGACTTCTTTATCGTTCCCGCAGACACGCCGGGACTGTCGGCAGGAAAAATCGAGGATAAGATGGGATTGCGCGCCTCACCAACCGGGACCGTCATACTGGAGAATGTTCGGGTCCCTGCGAAAAATCTGTTAGGGAAACCGGGAACCGGTTTTCTCGTCGCCATGCAGGCCCTTGATCTGAGCCGGCCGATGATGTCCGTCGATGCTATCGGCATAGCCAGGGCTGCCTACGAGGCAGCGCTGGAATATACCAGAAAGCGCGTCCAATTTGGCAAGCCCCTTTTTAAAAACCAGGCAGTCGCTTTTGCACTGGCCGATATGGCTACAACAATCGATGCGGCCCGCCTGCTCACATGGAGGGCTTGTTGCCTCCTCGATAGCGGGCAGGAATTCACCAAGGAAGCATCCATGGCAAAACTGTTTTCCAGCGAGGCTGCTGTGGAAATCTGTTCAAAAGCCACGCACCTGATGGGAGCAGTCGGTTATACACGTGATTTGCCGGTGGAAAAATTTTTCCGCGATGCCAAAGCTATGACTATCCTTGAAGGTACGAGTGAAATACAGCGGCGCATAATCGCACAGGAGCTTTAAAGACGCCTCTTTTACCCGGCTATAATAACCCGGTCACGTCCCTGATTTTTAGCTATATACATAGCATTGTCAGCTAACCTGATGAGTATGGATGCGTCATCACCGTTGTCCGGAAATGCAGAAACACCCATGGAAATGGTCATGCTGCTAAGTTGCTTGCCCTCGTACAAGAAAGAGATGTCGCGGATCTCTTCCAGTATCTGCAACGCGCGTGTATGCGTATCTTTAAGGCTGGCATATGGCAATATAATCAGGAATTCCTCACCACCATACCTGCACGCAATATCCTCTACGCGTATGACGTTCCTGATGCGGTTTGCCACGGCCTGTAATAATAAGTCCCCGGCGACATGCCCGTATGAATCGTTGAATATCTTAAAATGGTCCAGGTCCGCCATTATGAATCCGATAGAGGAACCTGTTCTCCTGGAACGATGCAATTGCAGATCAAGCATTTCCTCCATGTAGCGGCGGTTGTAAAGTCCGGTTAAAGCGTCCCGTATGGCCTGGTCATGCAAAGTCTCCCTCAACCTGATATTGGATAAAGCTACAGACAACTCCTGACCTGCCGATAGTACAAGAGGCCTGCGTGACTCCAGCCACTGCCGGCATGCCTCAGATGAAACTAGGTCTCCCTGTCCGTGCTGTAGCTGCAACAGCCAGGATGCCCCACCCAGATTGACCAGTGGAATACTTATACAACATCCACTGAACGTTCCCATATGTGGGCAAATAGTCGATGCATCACTACCATCCGATTCATGGACCTTCATCTTTTGAAGCGCTATGCAATCTGACGTCAAGAAGACCGTTTTACCCTCTAGTATCCCGAAAGATGCCTTAACTTCTACAGTATCATTATTGCCGTCGATCTCTGCAATAAACCCGCTGTCTCCTTCGAACAACTTGCTCATATACTCGGCTGTACCCTGATAAGCAGCCTGCATATCCTGGCTGGACTGTATCCACTGCGCCATTTCACCAAGCAGTGTTATCTCGCGATTTCGTTGTTCGGCTGATAATAACGAACCCTGTAATTGCTCGTTTGCCTCCATCAGCGCTTTCTGCGCCTGCGTAATCTCGGTGATATCTTTTACTGTTCCCTGGAATCCTGTTACCTTGCCATTTTTATCTCTAAGAGCGACAGCCGTTAACAGGCAATTCATAAGCTGTCCGTTCTTGCGACGGAAAATTACCGGCAGGTCTTTCACAAATCCCCGCGCCGCTATTGCATCCGTAAATTCCTTTCTCTGCTCTGATACTGCATACACATCGATTACCGATACTTTTTTAAGATCTGCCCCACTTTCATAACCGAATACTTCAACAGCGGCATCATTTATTTCCAGCCAGTGCCCATCTATCGTAGTCATGAAAATAGCATCGCGGGTAGTCTTAAAAAATGTGCGGTATTTTTCTTCGTTTTCTTTGAGTTCGTCCTCAATCCGTTTCCTGTCAGTAATATCATGCAGAAGGACTACTTTGCCCAGCATATTACCCTGGTCGCTCAATAAATCCGACGTGGATACTTCATAATATTTGTTCAGGCCATTTTGATCAGTTCTGGCAAGTTCAGTGGTCTTTGCCCCACCTGACTTGCATAGCTCCAATAAATCCGGCCACCTGGCAAGCATTGCACCTGTGGGTTTTCCAACGGGAGAATATGTCCATCCCAGTATCCGTTCCGCAGATTTATTCGCATCTACAACCCGGTCTTGTGAGTCCAGCACTATCAGTCCATCGGCCATTTTTTCCAAAACGCGGCCACGGGCTATCGGCACCATATTGAATAGCTGATAGCGGTACATTGCCCATGCTATTACAACACCAGTTACCATGAATCCGAAAGGAGTAAGGTCAAGATGTTGGAACGGCACAAAATTAAAAATCTGGTAGAGCACGTTGAGTACCCAAGGGGCCAACAAACCGGCCAGCATGGCAATAATCTGCTTTCGATAAACGTGGTGGGGATGACGTACCCTCGATAATAATAAAATCGCACCCAGTATAAGAATAATATAAGAATAGACTATATTTACCCAATACCCGGGCCCCCTGGTCAAGGACAACATAGGAAAAGGGCCCGCTTCATCGACACTAACAGCACTGTAAACAAAATGATGAAACTGGTTTGTAGCGACCAGGGCAATTATTACGGTGGGTATAATAAATAACAGTATGACATTGCGTGTAGTGACATATTTCTCCCTGCCCGAATAAAGCAGCGCCAGTATGAACCATAAGACTGGAAGGGGAGCAACACCGAAATATTCCAGGCTGAGCCAGAACTGCATACCTTCCAATTTAAGGCTGGACAATTCCCCGGCATAAGCTATACACCATATAAAAACCGACAGCATTGCAAAGGCAAATACCTGTGATCCGGGAACACGCCGTTTGAGTAAGGCGTAAAAGGCCAACCCACCGGCAATTATTCCGGGAATCAGCAGTGTAAGAGCTACAGGATTTGATCTAAGCAGTAATTCAACATCCATCGTAACAGCCTCAAATCATGCTTTGAGTTTAATATATCTGCTATGCTGTCTGCAACCGGTCGGTCGAACAAATAAATCATACCAGTCACTCGTATTGACTTCCCTATGCCCAGATGATACATTTGGCCGGATGTTAAAGGTCAATACAGCCCTCGGCGTTATATCGACTGACCGGATGGGTCCCACTCTTATGCACGAACATACGGTAATCGGGTATCCCGGTTGGGACCTGGAAGCCGGGCAAATGCATTACGATCTCAATGAATTAGCAGGAATCGTCGCTGGCAAGCTGGGAGAAGTACGCAACTATGGCGTACAAACGGTAGTAGACGCCACACCCGATGATTTAGGCAGGAATGTGGAATTAAACAAGATGATTGCCAATGAGACAGGCCTGAATATCATCTGCTCAACCGGCAAATATATGGACTCTGGCGCCATGTCGCGGCAAATCACCTCCAAGCGTGTTTCGCTCGATATGCAAAATCAACTTTTCGAGATTTTTATGCAGGAAATCACAGTAGGGATCCACGACTCCGGTATCAGGGCGGGAGTCATCAAGGTGGCAACGAGTAAGGGACATATACTGCCTTATGAAGAAATTGTCTTGAAAGCAGCAGCGAGAGCGCAGAAAGAGACTGCGTGCCTGTCATAACACACACCCAGGAAGGCACGATGGGCCCCGAACAGGCTTCGTTGCTTCTTAGTGAAGGGGCCGATCCCGGGAAAATAGTTATAGGCCACATGTGCGGTAATTCAGACATACAATACCAGTTGGAGGTCCTGGATCAAGGTGTGACGGTTAATTTCGACCGCTGGGGACTGGATATTCTGTATCCGGATGAAAAGCGCAAAGCAACGCTACTCGAACTGATCAACCGGGGCTTTATAAGTAAGATCGTAGTATCACATGATCACATTGCACACTGGTTGATACGTCAACCGGATATGCCGGATTTTGCCAAACCCCTGATAGCCAACTGGTCTTATACGCATATTTTCAGGAATATCATTCCTTATCTTAAGAAAGCCGGCGTCACCGACAATCAAATATACGTGATCCTGGTCGAAAATCCGAAGAAAATATTCGAATGACGGCAGTTTTGGTGTTATACTAATTTTGTTGATATACTACTCGCCCGGTCCCGTATCTAGACGCAATTCCATGTAATCATGAAATACAACGTTTTAATCTGCATATTACTTTTCATTATCCTCATTTTACCTATTGCGTTATTTGCCTGCGCTTCACAACCGCAAAGTGCACCGGCCTATTTCGAGGTAACTGCTCTACAGGTATCTCCGTCTGAGGTACCCGAAGGCCAGGAGGTTACGGTAACTGCAACTGTCACAAATACAGGCGGTATGCCCGGTAATTTTGATGAACCGTTACTCGTAAACGGGGTTGAAGCACCCAGCAAGGTTATTACAATGCAACCCGGGGCAACCAGGACCCTCACATATGTGATTCCCACGAAGAAATCGGGAATATATACCGTGTCCTTGCATAATGCAAACGCGAAGTTCAGCGTGAAAGCCCTGGCCCAGCAGGAGACGGAGCTGAAGTATGATAATGATAGATCAAAGACTGTCTTATGGGCGAACTATAATGGCGGTTTCCTAATTGACTTCACACCGCCTAACCCTCCGTTCAGGATTAGCAAGGTCCGTATTTGCGGTGGGATCTACGGACAAGGATGGGATGGCAGAACATTTGACCTGTATATCCTTGATAGTGATATGAAGTCTGTGCTATATGACCAAACATACGCCATCGCCAAGTTCCCGGTGCGTGGCACTTTTCCATATCAGCCACCATTATGGGTGGACTTCGATATCCCTCAGATGAATCTCAATGGTAAGTTTTACGTATACCTGTATACATCTACAGGCGAGCACAAGGGCGTCCACGTCGGGGTGGATGACAGCGTGTTTAACGATCATTCCCAACTGGCACAGGGCAAACCGCCATACTTGGCCATCATATCACCGGGAAATATATACCCGCCGACCATCTGGTATTCTGATAGTATTAAGGACAATTGGATGATACGGGCGGCAGGCACCTCACTGGTACCCTCCCAATAGCTCTGATCTTCTCTTCAATAATAGTATTCGGATGACTGATGATCTCAGGGATGAAACTTATTTCATTTTCTTCAGTTGATCTAACTGACGGACGATTTCTTCCTTATGTTCACCTACATATGCGCAGCTCGGGGATGCCCCGCATTTCCTGCATTTAAAGTCATAAGTTGAATTAATAGTCCCGCAATTGGGACAGGAGTACTTTTCAATCATTTCGGCATACCATTTTTCCGGGCCGGCTTCTCGAATCCGTTCGTGGGACTTCCACAATTCAATCCTGTGAGGCATAGCTGCCTGGAACGTTTTGAGTTCTTCACAGGGATAAGATTCACAGCTTCCACAAAACTCAATACCTTTCTGCGCGGCGCATTTATCCAGCTTGCAGGTCTGGCAATATATAAAACGTACATCGGAGCGGCATCCCAGGCACCTTATCTCCTCAGGTTTTTTCCCATAGCTCGCTGCGATTGGCTTCAGCTTTTCAGGGTCTTCAGTGCTGCCGATGTAAATGCTGCATGATTTGCAAAAAAGACCACACACCGCTGCCAGACGTTTGTCGTATTTACCGTTATCTTTACTCTCTTCTGCCATTACTTTTCTCCTCATTTATAATGCAGAGTCATTAATACAAAAAGTATGGTCTTATTCATCATTCAGGTCAACCGGATCGGCATTAAATGATACTGTGCCAAATATGGATAAAATGCCGGAACAGCATTTAAAAGCATGTGGTATAATCGCCATCATTTGATAATTTATCATAATGATACAATTCATCGGCAGAAAAAAACGGGAGGGTCACGATGGAACATTTTAAACTCTTTATCAATGGTGAATTTGTCGATTCAGCCAGCGGCAAGACCTTCGAAGTAATAGATCCGGGGACTGAAGCGCCTATCGCCACCGTAGCGCAGGCAGGGGCAACGGAAGCTGAGCAGGCTATTGCGGCAGCCCGCAAGGCGTTTAACGGGGGCGGCTGGAGCGATTTGTCGCCGGCAGCCCGCATGGCAAAATTACAGGATTTTGCTGACCAGGTAGACCTGCAGGGCCTTCGCCTGGCCACAACTGAATCCATGAATGCCGGCCAGATAGTAGCTTTTTCCAAATTGTCTGCCATGGGCATGGTTGGCTTTCTGCGTAATATAAGTATGATGGCGGCGACGCAATTTCCCTGGGAAGAAGATGTCCCGATTCCCGGGAATGCCTTTGGTGCAGGCCGTGAGCTGATCCGCAGGGAACCTATCGGGGTATGCGTGGGCATCACCCCCTGGAACTTCCCCATGAATATGGCTTTCTGGAAGATAGGCCCGGCACTGATCATGGGCAATACCGTTGTGCTAAAACCTGCATCGGCCACCCCCCTCACTGCACTCATCATCACTGAGGCCGCCAAGGCAGCAGGTCTGCCTGACGGCGTAATAAACGTCATCGCCGGTCCGGGCGGGGAGCTTGGTAAAGTCCTTTGTACCCATCCAGATGTTGATAAGATAGCTTTTACAGGCAGCACGGAAGTCGGACGTGAAATAATGAGAATGGCCTCCGCTACTGTTAAAAAAGTCACCCTCGAACTCGGAGGGAAATCAGCCAATATTATTCTGGACGATGCCGATATGGACCTGGCAGTAGAAGGCGCCTGCTTCGGCACTTTCCTCCACCAGGGACAGATGTGCGAATCAGGCACGCGGGTCCTGGTATCATCGAAGATATATGATGAATTCCTGGATAAGATGAAGAAACGGGCTGAAGCTATCCGCGTCGGCTACCAGTTGGACCCCAATTCTCATATGGGGCCCCTGATCAGCAAGGAACAGCTGGCTACTGTGGAAAGATATGTTAAGCTCGGCCAGGAAGAAGGGGCACAGATTGTCACCGGCGGCAAACGCGTACAGGTCGCTGGCATCCCTGGTGGATTTTATTACTCACCGACCATTTTTGCTAACGTGAAAAACAGTATGCGCATCGCACAGGAAGAGATCTTCGGACCTGTCGTCTGCGTTATTAAATACGATAGCGACGATGAAGCTATCGCTATCGCCAACGACAGCATCTATGGACTGGGAGGCGGCGTCTTCTCACGCAACACGGCAAGAGCAGAACGCGTTGCACGGGGCGTCCGCACCGGGACGATGTGGATCAATAATTATCACTGGTTCTCGGATTTCTGTCCTTTCGGCGGATACAAGCAGTCAGGTGTCGGGCGCGAGTTGGGGTTACCGGGCTTGCATGAGTATGTACAGGTCAAAAGGGTACACGTGTCAGCGATGGGCAACCCTTCAGCTACCGGCATGTTTTTTCTCCTGCAGTCAAATATGCGCCCGACCGGGTTCGCATATTGCGGTCCCACTAATGTAGTTGTCGGGCATGGTGCCCTGAGTTCAGCCTATAAATCTATGGTGGACCTGGGCTGCCACAGGGCCATGATTATTACAGATGAAGGTGTACGCAAAGCGGGGCTGGCCCAGATGGTAAAGGATACGCTGGGGGATTTCTGCGTGGGCATATACGATAAAATCCCGTCCGACCCGGATATCGACTCAGTCGATGCAGCCGTTGGAGCAGCCCGTGATTTGAAGGCGGATTGCATTGTGAGTGTGGGCGGCGGCAGCGTTATCGACAGTTCTAAAGGCGTGTGCGTGACCCTTAAAATGGGTGGTAAGGTAAATGACCATTGCAGGCAGTCAGTCCTTACAGTACCAATGACGCCGCACATCTGTATTCCAACTACATCGGGTACCGGCAGCGAAGTAACAATTGCTGCAGTCCTGACCAGCAAGGGTGCGGGACGCAAGGTTTTCATGGCAGATCAGAGGATCGTGCCTAATGTGGCCCTCCTCGACCCGCGCATGACGGTATCCCTGCCTAAAGGATTGACTGCAGCAACCGCCATGGATGCCCTGACCCACGCTGTCGAGGCCATGACCAGCGTGATGGCCAATCCCATCTGCGACGGCCTGGCCTTGCACGCTATACGCCTGATCAGCGAGAACCTTCCCGTCGTCATAGCAGACGGGAAAAATGGGAAAGCCCGGCTTAACATGCAGATTGCCGCCACTATGGCCGGGTGGGCATTCAGCGTGGCACAGACGGGCCTGGCGCACGGCATGGCGCATACCGTCGGGACACTCTATCATGTCCCGCATGGACTGGGCTGCGGAATTATGATTCCAAAAGTGATGCGCTATAACGTTGACCATTCTACCGACCAGCTGGCCCGCGTAGCGCAGGCCATGGGCGTCAACACGACAGGAATGAATAACCGTGATGCGGCACTGGCAGCGGCAGATGCAGTTGAGGCCTTGATGAAAAAAGTCGGACACCCGATGGGATTACGCGAGGTTGGCGTCCCCGGGGACAATTTCGATATGTGTGCACTTCACGCTATCAGCGATATGTGCGTGATGTTCAATGGGCGCCCGGTCACCGACCTGAATGACATCGTGAAGCTTTACCAGGAAGCATATTAGAAAATAAACGCCCCGGGATTACAGGGCATCTGAACACCGTTTATTCTTAGTACGGGGCCAGCTCAATAAATACTTGAGTTGCAGCAGGTCCCGGACGTTTCATTTTGCTCATATCTTACATACGACGGACAAGAATGCAGGGATGGCGTATAATGTAAGCCGCTTTTCTATAGGAATTTTTGAGGAGGTTGCCCGTGAAGAAAAGGAAATGGCTTATCCCGGTATTAGCGGTAGTATTGGTAATAGTTGTGCTGGTAGCCGCTGTCGCTATCAAAACGTTCACTTTTACATCGAAACAACTTAGCGTTTCGGCCAAGGTCAGCTACCCGGTAAATATGGACCAGGCTGCCGGTCATCTTTCTAATGCCATTAAATTCAAGACTGTTTTCAACGTGGACACGTCCAAGGTTGATTATTCACAGTTTACGAGTTTTCAGGAATATATTGGGAAAGCATACCCTTTGGTCAGCTCCACGCTAACTAAACAGGTAATCAACAGCTATGGCCTGCTTTACACATGGCAGGGCAGCGACAGCCAAAAAAAGCCCATCCTTCTCATGGCCCACCAGGACGTAGTGCCTGCTCCGCCTGAAGGCTGGACGCATGATCCTTTTTCCGGAGATATAGCCGATGGGTTTGTCTGGGGACGTGGGGCCATTGATGACAAGGGCTCACTGATAAGCATCCTGGAAGCTACCGAATACCTCCTCAAGGACGACTTCAAACCAGCCCGCTCGATTTACATTGCTTCAGGCTTCGATGAAGAGGTCACCGGTCAGCAGGGCGCCGGCAAAATTGCGGAATATCTTAAAGCGAAGGGGCTCCAGTTTGAAGCAATCTTTGACGAAGGTATGATCGTCACACAAGGCGATGTTCCGGGCATTAAAACTCCGGTGGCCCTTATCGGTACCGCTGAAAAGGGCTACCTTTCCATCAGGATTACAGCAGAGTCCGCAGGCGGCCATTCCTCTATGCCACCAAAGCAGACCACTGTCGGTATACTGGCGGCTGCCATAGATAAACTGGAGAACAACCCCTTCCCCATCCGCATGACCGGCCCGGCTGCTGACTTATTTGAATATGCTGGACCGGAGATGTCTTTTCCCTATAAAATGCTCTTCGCTAATATGTGGCTTTTCGGGCCGGTAATAGAGTCGGAACTGGCTTCATCACCAGGCACAAACGCTGCAATCAGAACTACAACTGCGCCTACCATGTTCGAAGGGAGCCAGGCAGAAAACGTGCTTCCGGCAAAATCCACAGCCGTCGTAAATTTCCGCATATTGACGGGTGATACCATTCAAAGCGTCACCGATCAGGTCAAATCGACTATCAATGATCCCCGGGTTAAGATTCAGCCGATAACCGAATCCGCTAATGAACCTGCGCCGGCATCAAGTACCGCTTCCTGGAGTTTCGGAATATTGAACAAAACCATCAGCGAGGTCATGCCCGATGTATTTGTGGCGCCGATGATGATGATTGGAAGCACTGACTCTTTCAAGTATATTGGACTGTCCCAGAATATTTACCGTTTCCTCCCGGAGAGGCTGTATGGCGATGACCTCAATATGATGCACGGCATGAATGAGAAGATATCTATAGCTAACCTGGGAGAGATGATCAGCTACTATATACAATTGATTAAGAACTCTGATCATTGAAACGAGTATAACTGGAATTTCAGCTTGCACTTATAGTTAATAAAGGCTCAACTACTGGGGAAGTCTGAGTTTCAGCATGAGCGTATCCATGAGGAAAAACAGCGGCCAGCGGAAGGTTCACACCGTTGTCGTTATACCTGTATTTGTACCTTTACATTTATCCGGATAATGATTAACATTAAACACTGGTTGTCCCGTCAATAATATTTATGTTGAAAAGGGGTGTAACATGAGCGAAACCTCCACTCCCGCCAAGACCGAGCAAAAAAAGGCTATCAACCGTCTAAAGAGCATGTATCCGTTGCGTAATGTAGTACAACAGGATTACGTCAACACCTTACAAGCATCTAATGAGGGCAAACCCACAGTATGGGCCATGCTGAACTACTGGGAAGGGGACCTGCCGCTCAAGGCCATGGGCCTTAACATCGTCTACCCTGAGAATTACTCTACTTTACTGGCCTCCAGTGGTTCTGCAGAGCCGTTCCTCGACGCCTCTGACTCGGACGGCTTCCCGACCCATATGTGCGGTTACGGCAGGAGCACTATCGGCTACTCCTACCGCATGATGAAAGAAAATAACGGTAAGATTCCACCTGATGCGCCTCTTGGAGGCATGGCCAAGCCGGCGTTGTTGGTGGGTTCCGGCATCATCTGCGATGCCCGCTTTAAGTGGTTCCAGGCCCTGGCCCGCTATTTCGATGCGCCCGAATGGTGCCTTGAATTGCCCATGATGGCAACTGAGGAAGCAAATGATCCGGACCTCGATTCGTACCAGATCAAATTCTTGGTGCAGCAATTGCGTGATTTTATTGCTTTCCTTGAAAAGCTTGTGGGGAAAAAGATGGACTGGGCCAAACTTGAAGAGTTGATCGATCTTGCCGTACAGATACACGAGACCGCCTGGCAGATCAGTGAGCAGCGCAGGTCTATACCGGGTCCCATGCACAGCGTTGATTTCTGGAGCAGCATGCCGCCCGCTCTCTTTCTAGCCGGTGATATGAAGGTGTCACTCAAATGCTACCAGGATATGCTGGCTGAGGTAAAAGAGCGCGTCAGGAACAAGGAAGCCGCCATCAACTACCCGGAAAGATACCGGCTTGTTTTCGCCGAATTGCCCCCCTGGCACAGCCTCAAATTTTTCGACAAACTCGCTGAGATGGGCTGGAATTTTGTAATGGAAAGCTTCGGCTATCACCCGCCAAGGCCGGTTGATGTGAGCAAATACAGCGATCCGTGCGAGAAGCTGGCGCGGCTCTCGCGCAACTTCATGTTCAATATCATGCCTGAAGCCAAGTGTGATGGCGTCTCCAACCCCGTCGTGGAAATCTACCTGAAGATGGCAAGAGATTTCAAAGCTGACGGTTTTTTCCTGCACCCTCTCATCTCCTGCCGCGCGGCCAGTTGCAGCCTCAGGTCAGTGCAGCACTTTGAGATGGAACGGTTGGACGTTCCCAGCCTCTGGGTAGAGGGCGATATCATAGATAAGCGTGTTTTTAACCCCCAGGAGGTCCTGGCCAGGGCGGAAGCCTTTGAGCAGACCATGGATCACTATAGGAAGGTCAGAAAGTCAAAAGGTCTCGACTGGTAACCCACACATAATTTAAGGGGGAGATTAAAATGGTTACAGCTATTACTAAAGGGCTTTCCCTGGCACATGAGATCTACGCTGACAGGGGAAAGCGTGTCCGTGAACTACGCAAGGCAGGAAAGAAAGTTGTTGGCTATATATGCCTTTATCCTCCGGTCGAGTTGATCACCGCCCTCGGCCTGGTACCCTTCCGTATTTTCGGGGATATGAGCGAGCCAATCACAGCGGCAGACCGGGTTTCCACGACCGTGGTTTGCCCTTTCCTGCGCAGCATCATAGACCTTAGTCTTAAAGGCAAATTTAACTTCATGGACGGCATCGTTGGCGCACACACATGCGATATTGGCATGACAATGATCATCGCATTTCGCGATACTGCAATAGAAACGCCTTTTACACACTTTATTGACGTACCGCACACTGACCAGGCGGCTGCTGTCGACTATTTTGTAGGACAGCTCAATTCCTTCAAGCGCCACCTGGAAGAATTCTCCGGTGAGAAAATTACGGATGATAAGCTCAAGAAAGCTGTCGAGTTGCATAACAAACAGCGCAAGCTGGTGCGTGACCTCTACGACCTGCGAAAATCCGATCCTCCGATGCTCACTTCTATGGAAAACCTTGAAATCATGGTATCGCTCTTCAGCCTCCCTGTTGAAGAGGGCAACGATCTGCTGGAAGAGGTTATCAGGGAAGTTAAAGTGCGCAAGGTCACACCTTCAAAGAAAAAAGCGCGGCTTCTTGTCTGGGGCCCGGTTTTCGACAATACATCTCTTTACGAGCTGATAGAAAATGCCGACGCTAATGTAGTGGTTGATGATACTTGCGTGGGTACGAGGGCATTCTGGGCTGACGTTAAGCCTCCTTATGACCTGCACGCCATTGCACAGCGCTACCTGGTAGATATCAAGTGCCCGCGCACTTACAGGCAATCGGAACCCGGCGAGATTAAAAGAGACTATGACAAAGACCTGGACAGCAGGTTCAACTATATTAAGAAGGCTGTAACCGACTGGCACGTAAACGGCATAATCCTGCAAAGCGTCAAGTACTGCGACACGCATGGATATGAAGTGCCCAATTTAAGGCATTATTTTGATAAGTTGGGTATACCCAACATCTACATCGAGCACGATTACAGTGAAAGGTCGCTGGCGCCCATCAAGACGAGGATAGAGGCGTTCGTAGAAACATTGGGCTGAGGGAAGCAGTAAGCCCGCATGTTAAAGGAAGTATCCCGACTCTTCTTCGCCGGCATTGATATAGGCTCCACCATGTCCAAGGCGGTCATCGTAGATGCCGCCGGTACAATGCGGGCGTACGTGGTTGGCCCCACCGGGGCCGAGCACCGCCGCCGTGCCAACAAGGTCATGGAGGACGTGATGCAAAAGGCCGGCATCATCCTCGACGAAGTCGCCTACATAATTTCCACCGGCTACGGACGTGTCAACGTCCCCTTCGCAGATAAACAGGTCACCGAGCTCACCTGTCATGCCAGGGGCGTGTCAGCGCTCTTTCCGGACGTGAAAACAGCCATTGATATCGGCGGGCAGGATGCCAAGGTGCTCAAAATCAAGAACGGCAAGCTCACCGATTTCCTGACCAATGAAAAGTGCGCTGCCGGAACGGGCAGATTCCTGGAGGTAGCTGCCGAGACCCTGGGGCTCGATCTGAACGAGATGGGCCGCATCTCTCTGCAAACCAATACACCTGTCAAAATAAACAGCCTGTGCACCATCTTCGCCCAGCAGGAGATCATCTCCCGCCTGTCCGAAGGCCAGCCGCTGCCGGATATCCTGGCTGGCGTTTATATCGCGGTAACTACCCGTGTGGTTAAGCTGGCACGCCAGCTCAAGGTAGAGCCCCCCGTAGTATTCACCGGAGGTGTTGCCAAGAACGCCGGCATGGTCAAGGCCATGGAGACTGTACTGGGCATGCCGGTGCTGGTCCCGGAAGAGCCGCTTATTACGGGCGCACTTGGCGCTGCCATACTGGCGCGTGACCAGGCCTTCAGGTTGGTACAGGACGGCCGTTTAGAGATGAAGAAAAAGGAGCTCAGTGAAGCCTATATTGATTTCATGGAGAAAGGCAGGTGAGCGCATATTTCCTGGGAATAGACATAGGCGCGGCCGGAAGTAAGGCAGTCATAATTGAAGGGCCGAAAATCCTGGCAGCGGTAGTTGGGGCATCTGGGACAAACTATTCCACTACTTCAGCCAACGTCAAAGCTGAAGCGCTGCGTCTGGCCGGGCTAAGGGAGTCAGATATCACAGCATCGGCGGCTACCGGGATCGGCGGCAGGAACGCAGGCGCCGGCAGCTATCACGGCGTGATACTTTGCGATGCTCGCGGCGTTAACCTGGTATTCCCTACCGCCAGGACGATTATCGACATCGGGGGCCAGGGCAGCCAGGTCATCACCATGGATGAGAAAGGGCGAATTATTAATTTCAATGTGTCCGAGATCTGCGCCACGGGTAGTGCACGGCTTCTGCAGGTGCTGGCGCGTATCCTACAGATAAATATTGACGATATCGGTCCCCTTTCGCTAAAGGCTACCAATCCGTCCAGCTTCTCCACTTCCTGTACAGTTTTCCTTGAGACCGAGGTCATTACCCGCATTTCGCAGGGCGATAAGCCGGAAGATATCCTGGCCGGCATCCACCGCTCAATTGCCGACAAGATCAGCGGCATGTCCCGCGGGGTAACTTTGCAAAAAGATATGGTAGTAATCGGCGGCGGCGCCCTGGACGCGGGACTGGTCAAAGCCATCGAAGAAAAGCTCGAAGTCAAAGTCCTTGTTCCGGAAAACCCCCGCATCATAGCCGCCCTGGGCGCAGCCGTCATCGCACAGGATAACGTTATGTAAATGATTTCAACTCATGGCGAAGGGAGCATGCCACAGAATTGAAACTATTGGCTTGCATGACGATTGGCGCAATTAGTGCAACTTCAATTAGTCTACACACGTTAACAGCTAAGCTAAAATGAAGGACGAGATATTATTTCAATTGGGTCTGCATCACCTGTAATAATCGGGTTCTGGAAATCGGTCCCTTTTACTGTAGTGTCAAAAAGCCGCGTTATCAGCAAAGGCTCGTCTCCTGATATGATGTGCTGGACCGGATAAGTTGGATTTAAAAGCACTTCGCCGATTTTTAACAGTCTTGAGTATAATTCTGGAGAACTAACCTCGACGACCCACAACCAAGGCGGCAAATCCAACCCTTCTAATTGCGCAATTAGAGTATCAGAGATTTTTGCAGCCCTGAGATGCGCTATGTATGAATCACGAGTAGCCAACAAGGGCCTCAAGACTATTCGGCGCGATCGTATAAGTGTGTCTGCCAAGACGTCCTTCCAAGGTTTAGCAATTTGGGTTCTCTGATATACAAATGACAAAGTATCTGTAGTTAAGTATCCCGCTACCAAGCTTTCAGCTTTATATCCAGGTAAAAATATGGGACAATTTGGAGGCATGGGTATTAATACATGTTTTGTTGTAGCTCCAAGCAAAGTTCTTGGGCTTGACATATATGGACCAAAATTATCATCCTGAATGATGAATTCAGGAGACCAAATGAAGCTGGGCAACCAATGTAACGAAGGGGTAATTGATCCGAAGTAGGCTAATTCAGCTCTCTGCCACCATGAATCTCGATCAAAGGTGTGGCCGACTACAAGTAAAGAGTGAGCCGCCTCGTCAGTCTCAATAATGAGCAGAATTGGGATACTAGATTCGACATAAGGATAAATAATTTGCTCCAAGGTTAGTCCAGATTCGCTTTCTAACCCATCTACAAATGAGTATAAAATCGGACTGGTTCCCATAGACTCGATTGCACTGAATATTTCGAAAGCACGTAGACCTGTGGACGGCAGATGACTTCCCTCGAGCATGGGCATTTTGCTCACACGATCAAGGATATCTTTTACAGTCAATCTCTGACATAAACCTGGATACTTATTAGCCAGTAGCAACGAGAGTGCTCGTATTGACGCGTGTGCACAAATCCCTATAACACCATCCTGTTGAACGAACGGGCATGCATCTATTAAAAGGTGCGGCTTCTGCTGGTCGTTTACGTCAGGACAATCGATATTATAGTTAGACCCGCATAATAAATAGTGATTACCATTCATAGTAGGCGGACATATCACAGCCTCAATCACAGTTACTATTGGCTTCAACCGTAAGGCAACATACCCATAATACTTTTGTTTTTGTTCTATGTCTTCAAAAAAATCCAGCCTCAAAACATGGTTTGGGACAGGAGGATGAATTTTGGAATATAACTCTGAATATTCTGCACCCCACTCGTCATTGCCCGTATCTTCCCATTGAAAGCAGTATTTTGCCCCGGCCCTATGAACTAATTCCAGTATCCTAAAAAAAGGTTGATTTTCTTTACCTAAATCATGATATAAATTAAAAATATCTAAATTTGAGATCAAAGATTTAATTAAGGGGCTCACTTCCAACCTCCATGCTAACCAATGACAGAATTTTGAACTTTATAAAAGGTAGGTTCAGATATTGAAATATCTGAACCTACCTTTTATAGCTATTTCTGATTGATGTAATATGACACAAAACTAATGCTGCACACCCTTATGCACGATTATTCTTACATCTTTATCCCACTGATTCCAAGTAGGTTTGACGTTCTGCTCGAAACTCCTTCTTATGGACGAAATAACCTGCTCGGATGATGGGTTCGTAATTTCGAACCTACCATTCCCAAGCACCTCCCCCTTGCCTTGATCTTTCTTTGCCATGCATTTTCCTCCTACCTTTTGTACTCCTATCGTAGTCATTATATCACCTTTGGTCAAGTTCCACGATAGCAGGAACAATATATTAGCACAATTAAATTGAGTATACAATACTCCTAGTTAAATATGATTATAATTTATTCTACCGGGATTTTCCATTCCGACTATCTAAGTGGCAACCTAAATCAGCATTATGGAAATGGCGTTTTCGCCCCACTGGATCATATAAATAGATTCCGTTTTGGAATTATTTCGACGCGCCAATAACATATGCTATAATCGCAAGTAATTTAACACCGTAAACTACCGGAGATCGAATTGTCAGATAGTATTAAAGAAGGCAAATTTACATTTGCATATTCGGTAATAGAGCATAGACTTACGCAAATCTGGACAGCCATAGACGCGCTTGACACAAAAACAAATATTATTCTGGGGTTTGCCAGCGTCATATTAGTCATTCTCGCCGGGCTGATATCGGTGAACCAAGGTAAATGGCATCCAGGGTCCTTAGTTCTGTTTGGATTGGCAACAATTTCGTATTTGGTATTGGTTGCGCTTAGCATTTTATCGTACAAGGTCACAAATTGGAGTTACAGACCGGACCCCAAAACGCTATTAGCGCATTGCCAGAACGAGAATTACAGCGCGAATGATATCGAAGAATGGGTAATAAGGGAATGCGAGTCCGCCTGTTATGAAAATATAAAATTGGCGCAGAGAAAGGCAAGGTTGACCAATTGGGTAATTTATTTGTTCTCCGCAGAAACTGTGCTACAAGTTACAGCAATTGCCTGCGCTCTCATATCCATTTAGTCTTTGGATTGTTTAGGTATGTCAAAATCCGGGCCAGGTGGCGGGCCCGCTTTTCCGATTCTGAACAATTTACTTCCGCATTTGGCACATACACCTTGAGAAGCTGGCCTACCATTCTTCAATTTGACAGTTTTGGGGTTCTTCATTTCTCTTTTTGCACGGCATTTCATGCAATATGACTCCATTATTCTCCCCCTTAATGAATCACCTTGAACCATTGTAATATCTGACTGTCTGATTGTCTATTTCTCCAAGACAGGGGCGAGGGCAGGGTGTGGGTGATCAATGAGGTATAATTACATGTCATGCTAAACCAGTTCGTCGGCGCTGTCGTCCGCTACGAAGGCCAGAAATTCCTCAAATTCACCGGCGCCCCCGATCTATCAAGCATATCTGCCCGGGGTAAAACTCGTGGCGACCGGGTCTCCCTGTATATTCATATTCCATTCTGCCGGACGCTCTGTCCGTTCTGTTGTTTCAACCGCTACCTGTTCAAAGAAGACTCGGCCAGGATGTATTTCAAAGACCTGCGCAAAGAGCTGGATATGTACATCGGGATGGGCTTCAAATTCAATGACTTCTATTTCGGCGGCGGCACTCCCACGGTTCTTATGGACGAGCTCTCAGAATTCATCGCTTATCTAAAATCGAAGTTCGAAGTTAAGCGCATCTCGCTCGAAACTACTCCCCGCGAGCTTACACCGGAAACCGTCGAACAGCTAAGAAAACTGGGGATCAACCGCCTTTCAGTGGGGGTACAAAGTTTTGACAACGGCCTCCTTAAGGACATGGGACGGACCCTCTTCAATGGCGAAGACTCCATAGAGAAACTAAAATTTGTGCAGGGTAAATTCGATACGGTCAACGTCGACCTCATGTTCAACTTTCCCTCACAAACACTGGAGCAGTTCAAATCGGATGTCAGGATATTCAAAGACCTGGGCATCGACCAGGCTACCTTTTATCCCCTCATGCCCTCTCCGCACAAGATGGACGCGCTAACGAAGAAGTTCAGGAAGGTTGACACTTCGAGAGAAAAGCAGTTTTACGACATTGTACTAGATGAGCTACTGGATCACGGCTACAAAGCCTCCACGGCCTGGTGCTTCTCACGCGGCGACCTCATGATAGACGAATACATTATCGACTATGACGACTATATAGGCATCGGGGCCGGATCAGTGGGATTCCTGGGGGGAGATTTCCTGGTCAACTCTTTCTCACTCGAGGGATATCATAAATTGATCGAAGCGAGCAGGCTACCCATCGTGCGGATGCGCCGGTTATCCCGTACCGAACACTGCCGCTACTATATGCTCACCAAACTTTTCGGTATGGGTCTTAATACGAAACAGTTCCAGAACCGCTTCAACGCCGGTATCCATTCAAGGCTTTGGGCCGAACTCCTCTTCTTCAAAACCATGGGGATAATTAAGGAAAAAGACGGCCTTATCTCAGTCACCCGGAGCGGCATGTACCCGGTAGGTACCATGATGAAAGAATTCTTCGCCTCTCTCAATACCTTAAGAGAATATTGCATCGAGGCAGGGATTTAAATATAAAGACGGGGACCCTTCTAAGTGCGCCCTCCTTAGATTCTTACGATGCTTGTGGAGATTTTACCCGGCTCCAGGTTCAGCAGTACGACCGAACCCCGCCAATGGCGCTGTAAAGGCACGGTCGGGCTGCCTGGATTAATAATGACAACATCATCGTTCCGGTAAATCAGGGCCCGGTGAGTATGGCCAAAGATAATAATATCGGGAGGGTCCTGGATCAGGCTTAGATGCTGAATTAGCATAGCTTCAAATTCTGGTGAGAAGTTGTCATGGGGCCTGTTCAGTTCAGAAAGAAGTGGCTCCATTTCATCGAAAGGGAAGTAATGGGTAAGATGAATGGAATAGCTTTCCAGTACGAGGTCATGAGTCAATTTAACGCGCTCGTTGCGCGGAATGAAATCACCGTTTCCCAGGGCGGCCTTTAGCGGAGCGATTTCCTCGAGCTGGTCGAGCAGGTACGTAGAATAGATATCGCCACAATGAAAGATCATATCTACCCCGCTGAAGGCTTCCTTAATGGCTTCCATCTGTGGTGGGGAGACCTTGTCATGCGTATCGGAAAGGATGCCTCTGCGCATAGTTTATTAGTTTAGCAGAAGGTCATTACCGGCGTCGCAGCGCATGCCATTGCAAGGAGCGCTTCAATGCTAATATCCAAACCAGACTCTGGACCGAACTCCTCTTCTTCAAAACCATGGGGATAATATGGGGAATAAATAAAAAGAGGCCGGGACTTTAGACCCCTCGATACAAACAAGGAGGGGGCCTCATAAAAGGCATTTAATAGTTACACCAGCATATAACCGAATGCCTTTTTGCTTACGATCCTCACTGGTTGTGATGGTTCGGGTTCCACTTTTTCACGCAGGCGGTGGACGAGCTGGTCGATAGTGGCATCGGAGATGGCGCCGGGGTCTTTGCTTTCCGGCCAGACAGATTTGATTATTTCATCGCGTGAGCAGATATTTCCTGCATACCTGTAAAGATACTGTAGAAGGTCATATTCCTTTTTGGACAGATTCGCCTGTTTGCCATCCACCCATGCCTCTTTCTTCGCCTCATCGATCTTGAGCCAGGTTATTTTTACCCGTGGTGTAGCTTTCTTACGGTCAATGATGTTCGTGCCTTCTGTCTCTTTGAACTGCAAGACAATAAGCGCTACGTCACCTTCCACTCCCAGACCGATCTTGCTATTGTGTTTAAGCTCATACAGCTTGCCCGGCAGAATCCTGTCATCGTCAAGCATGGTGCCATTGGTACTTCCAAGGTCCCTGAGCAAGAACTGGCTGTCACGCTGAAGGATCTCCACATGCCGCCTTGAAACCACTTCACTGTTCAATTCAATATCAGGCGTGTATTGCAGAGTTCGTCGGCCAATAAAAATACTGGCCTTATTTAGAGGAAAAACCTTGCCCTCATCTTCGGCGTCACCTTTTTTCACAATAATAAAAGCCACGGCAATCCTTCCACATTGAAGTATAATATAATTGACATATAAATTGTGACCTCTTTGTCAGATTTATATTAGGTATTCGTCAGTAAGCTGTCAAGCAACGGGATTAATAATTGGTTAATATTCTAAAGGATAATATATATATAGATTTATCACCCCAACCCTTATCCTCGTCCTCAGGGGAAAGGGGAATAGTTACGGGGAAGGGTTGTGCCTTTCTCGCATCCCGCATCAACTGAGATATGAGTAAGGATTTATAGTATAAATGCAGTGTCTATCATGTGAACAGGAGAATGCCCAGGGCTCAAGGTTTTGCAGCCTGTGCGGGCTTCCTTTGCCGCCGGATATGCCCAGCACATCGGCCACCGGAACTATATGCTCTGCCTGTCAGCATCTGAACATCGCAGGCAGTTTTTTCTGTTATAGTTGCGGTAACTATTTTGCGGATACCGGTGAAAAACTGTCTGGAAACGGTGCTAAGCTGCCTGAGCCTGTCAAAACGCAACTCGCATCTAAAGCCAGGATGATAATTCCGGGCCGTCGTGAGGTCCTTTTCACCGGAGCGCCCACCTTCATCGAGCGCAGCAGCTTCGACCCGACACTGCCGCAGGATATATTGATGAGCATCTCCAGGCAGCATATTCTGATAACCTGTGATAACGGTACATTCTACGTTCAAGATTTCGGCCGCGACGGCACCGGTAGTACCAATCATACAAAACTCAATGACGTCGATATCCACCACAAGGGCAGGCAACCTCTGAAAGATGGTGACCGCATCGAATTGGCCCGTCAGCCTGAGCTGATACTGACCTTTAAACTGACTTGATTTTTACAACATAAATATGAGTAACTTAAAAGGTATGGAAATAGGATATAGCTGGGACACCGGGATGGTGCGCAAGCTCAACGAAGACAGTATACTCAGCATAACCTTCGAGTTGAAGTCGTATCAGGGAGTTATCACCGCCGGTCTTTTCGCCGTTGCCGATGGAATGGGCGGCCATAATGCGGGCGAGATTGCAAGCGATCTTGCAGCCCGCACCTTCCAGGCCGAGTGTGTGTCCTCTCTGCTGGCCAAACCGGATACTTTACCCCTGACCATTCTTGAAAACGCCTTCGTTAAAGCCAACAACACCGTAGCATCCGCAGCCAAAGAAAGATCGCTGCAGGGTATGGGCACAACACTCACCGCCGCCCTTATAATCGGCCCGGACATGTATGTGGCCCACATCGGCGACTCCAGGTGCTATATCATCAACAGTAGAGAGACGCTGCAAGTAACCAAAGACCACTCACTGGTTCAGCAATTGGTAGAAACCGGGCTAATCACGCCTGAACAAGCCAGGTCCCACCCTCGCAGGAATGAGATAACCCGGGTGCTTGGCTATATACCTGACACAATACCGGATCTGGTCCATGTTAAATTGTATTCGGGGGACACTGTATTATTGTGCTCTGATGGCCTTTACGGTGTACTGGATCCTGCCGTGCTGGAGCAGACAGTTAATAAAACCCCCGACCCCGCCCAGGCATGCGCCGAACTTACTGCAGAAGCCAATAAAGCAGGGGGGCCGGATAACATCTCCGTCATCATGGTAAAACCGGAAAATCTTCCTTCCTGGCAGGCCCTGATTAGTGCCCTGACTAGCGTGAGGACAATATGATGTATTATGACCCCACCCCATTCATCATCCTTGCCGCTTTGATATTCGTTGCTATCCCAATAACCGTGGCCATTATACAGGGTTCCAGAAAGCCAAAAACCGCCGCTTCTCAGCAAGGCGCTGCACCAGTCCAGGTAAAACGGGACCCTTCTCCATCCAATACGAAGCTAACTCATGGGCGTTACGAGTTGAAATCACCGCCATTTAAACAGGGCGGAATGGCAACCATATGGATGGCAAAGGAACGCCCCACCGGAAGAATATGCGTCATCAAAACGCCGCGTCGCGGCACGGCAATGGACAATGTATACCTGGACAAGTTGATGCTGGAAGCAGGTTACCTCAAAAGACTCAATCATCCCAACATAGTGAAATATATTCATGACTTCTACTCTGACAGTGAATTTCACCTGGTACTCGAATATATAAATGGCGAGACTATGATGGCATCCTCACCAAGGACATCCCCCGGAGAACAGAAGGTTGTTTCATGGGCCTGTCAGCTTCTCGATGCTCTATCCTATGTCCATGCCGCCGGTATAATTCATCGCGATGTCAACCCCAAGAATATCATGCTGTGCAGCGACGGCTCTATCAAGCTGATAGATTTCGGCACGGCCAAGGACCTGCATGACATGAACAACAACAATCTTCCCAGGGACCCTTTTACACAGATCGCCAACAAGGGCTTTGATATCCCTGAGCTTTTCATGGGGAGCCAAAGCGACCAGCGCAGCGACCTGTGCGGCATTGCCCAGACCTGTATATATCTGCTTACACTGAGGCAACCGAATGAGCTGTGCTCTACTTTGATTAACTCCAACTGGCCGCGAACGTTCTCAGAGGCTTCTACTATCGCCGACTATCTTACATCTACAGGTCTCTCAGTCCGGACTGCCAGGTGCCTGGCACAGGCCATCATGTTCGACCCGGAAAACAGGTTCGCCAACGCGCTCGCTATGCAGGCTGCGATTTGCCAGTCCAGGAACGGGAAGGCTACGAACCCGGCGGAGGTGGCGATAAAAAAATGAAATATTTGCTGGTGTCGGCCCTAATGTTGATAGTAACCGCTATGGCAATTACCACGTTTACGCCAGCTGCAGTGAGCGCCGTAGGAACGCCAACCGAGAACTATACGATACCCGACCTGCCCACTAACGATCCTTCGCACGAGGAAATAAAGCCGTCGGTGAATTTTTACCTGAATGGCCCCACGGTACAAACAAAGACCAGTCCGGCTGCTTTCATCACCGGTTTCACTAGCACTTTGGAGCAAAACAAATATACTGTGGTGGGTGATGGGCAATGGCACCTGGATGTAGATATAAATACACCGGGCTGGCTCTATATTTACGAATATTATCCGCCAAACAACAATCCAAGCGGACGATGGTTGGCCTACAAGTGGCAGCTGAAACAAAGTGGTGTCTGGGACATCGGCCCCTTCACAGCCCGTTCCAATGAACCGGAAGGACAGCACGTCTACAGACTGTGGTTTTATGGCAACGGCCAGTGGGCTACAGATAACACCAGTAACCTGCAAAACAGCCTGATCTACTGGGAATACCTGAAGAATGTGCCGGAGCTTACAATCCAGTCATTCAACGCTAACTCCCATGAAGTTAAACCCGGTGAAACCATCACACTCTCATGGAATGTTCAGGGCGCAGAGAGCCTGGAAATACCCATGGCCGGGCCCGTCACAGGCGCCTCGGGCACACAAACAGTTGTCATGGACAAGACAACCGATTTTGTTTTGATAGCGACCGGTTTGGACGGCAGACAGGTATCATCAAACGCGATAACGGTCACTGTATCACCGGCCATTCCAACAACCACGCCCTCAACACCCTCTACAACTTCCTCACCAGCGAAGACAATGTCGTTCCTGGACCAGATACTTAACCCCATAACATTGATTTCCATCCTGTCGGTAATAGTCATCATTGTACTGGGACTGTTACTACGCAATGTCTATCTTAAACGCTGGGCAAGTCCCGCTTCACCTTCAATATTTGCAGAAATACAAGCAGTACAAAAGGATGAGACACCATCTCAAGAGATACCGGAACCGGCGATTGAACCCTTAGTATCCACCCGTGCAAAGCTGACCTTGCCGGATGGACTGGAGATCCGGATTACGACCAGTAGTCAGGTCATAGGCAGGGCAGAGCTGGCCAGGGCCCTCGGCCTGGACGAGCTCTGCCTCATCTCGCGCAAGCAGTTTCGGGTGACCAGCCAGGATGGGGAATACTTTATCGAAGATACCGGCAGCGCCAATAGCACAGAACTCAACGGTGAGGATATCAAGGACAAGGGTGCGATAGCGCTGAAAGACGGCGACATAATAGATGCGGCAGGCACGATCAAGTTAAAATTCTCCGTTATTGAAATATAAAGACGGCCCGATTCTCCGGCAATGTTACGCCAATAAGTTCCCGACCACCAGCACGGTGATAAAGCATCCGGCAATTATAGCCCATCACCAGCCCAACCCGCTGAAATATTTAGTTACCGGTTTCCTGTTGTACCAACCATGAAAGCAGGCGGCAATAAAAAACAGCGAGGCTGCCGCAATATGATGGCCGGCCAGGCCCGTATGACCGGGTAATGCTTCGAATATACCTGAGAATATCATCAGCACTGTAGAAAGTGCCATTACAATTACCGATATACGTCTCATAGTGTTACCTCTTTAACTGCCGTGTTCCTGGTACGATAAGCAATTATGGCCTGCTCCGGACAGGCTTTTACGCATTTAAGGCATCCCTTGCATTCTTCCGGCTTATTTATACGGGCATGCTTGTGAAACAAAAGGTCGATTTTTCCTATTACTCCCCGGGGGCATGCTTCTACACACTTCCAGCATGCCCGGCACACATGGGTATTTAGCCTGATATACATGGTTGTGCCATGCCTAGTAGTTCGGTTATGATGTCTCAAGGTTATTCCCTCCCCAGAAGTTTGTGTCTATTTCTGATGTTCCATGAGTTCCAGAAAAACCTGACGGTGGACTTTGACAGCCAGTAGCGATCTCAGGTTGTTAAGGGCAATTGACAGGTCCACCGGCCGGACGCTGTTTTCTTTGTGCTGGTCATGAATTCTATCATGCAAAGTTGTTGCGATTTCGTGTATAACTTCTATGTACTTATTGAAAACCCCCAGGTCCTTGGTAGTCATCCCATGGTCCATAAGCTCTTTTATATTGCGGGCAATGTTCGCATCTATGTCGTCATAGTGCTTGTCACGCCCGCTCCCAACGGGTGACAGCAGCCCCTGTGCTTGCATCTTCTTCAGGACGGCACCCGGTACACCGCTGCTGGCGATTAATTGCGTAAAAGTCAGGCCCCCGGATTTTTCGCCCTTGTCCAACGGCCGGAACATTTCACCGAGAGCCTCACGCATCTCTACCAGGTGGGCAGGCTGCTCGCCCGTACGTTCATGCTGCATTATCATCTTGATTACAGCTAACGGCAGGTATTTCTTTATTTGAAGCTCTTTGATTAACCGTATTTCCTCAACACAGTGAGGATCATAGTAAGCCATGTTGCGTGAAGTCACGGCCGGGGGCATCAATAACCCCTGCTTAATATAATAGTGAACAGTTGGTGTGGACACCCCGGCAGCCCTGGCCACCTCGCTTATCCGCATTAGTTGCCCTTTCTCTTGTGTCTTGCTTTTTATCGCAATCGCAAACGGTTTTTCAATCTTCATGCTATAAGTATAAAGTAATACTTCATACTTTGCAAATCACGTAGGAACCCGAGAGAGGCATTGCTAATACTGCTCAGGCCTTCTTTTACCGAAGATGAACAGCTTTTGTCAGAAAACTGTCAGAAAACTGTCAGACTGCGGTCAAGCACTGGCATTCAAGCCGGCGTATATTTATAAAGAAGCGAATTATTAGACGACTTGGGAGTCATAAAATGAAAAGGATTTTAATTCCGGTTCTTGTACTGATTATGGCAGTCACTTCTGCTGTTACGTTATTCTCACCTGCCGAGGGACAGTCATCACCTCCCTCCAACCCTGATGCCTCTTGGCAACCACCCGAGGGAGGCACTGAGTCCATTGCACCTTCAGTTGGCGTTGAAACCTATAATCAGACGTATCCCAATTTACAGTTGGTGCCATCCCCCAGCGTTCAGGTCGGAC
>JBEKCL010000004.1:0-44371 GCA_050014895.1 Dehalococcoidia bacterium | reverse complement strand
GAAGGTGCCAGAACATGGTAGGTACAAACGTGATGAAGGATATTCGAAATTTCTCGATCATCTTCATCGCTTCTTCCGGGTTCCACCAGCGCATAATAATGAATTTCGCGCCGGCCAGATTGCCGAAATTCATAAAACCCAGGCCAAATGAATGCGAAAGGGGGAGCACAGCAAGGTAAGGATTATTACGGTCAAGCCCCGTGATTTCCTGCATGCGTTCTCCGTAAATATAATTATGAATGTTGAGCTCTCGCGAAATTGAACGCAAGGTACTTGAGGCCGCAGTGATATTGGATTCGTTAAAAGAAATGGCGTTGATCCAGAGGGAATAATGTGTATGCATAACACCTTTCGGGTTACCGGTAGTGCCTGAAGTGTAGACCAGGGCTGCCAGGTCATCATTGTCCATGTCCAATGTTGCCAGTTGGCCGCTGCTGTCCGAAAACAGCTTACCAAGGTAAAGCGTACCCTCGATGTCCGGCTTGTCGATCACGATAATATGATTAAGGTCGGGCGCGTTTTTTTGCGCCTCACGTATCCAGGGAAGGTAATCCGAGGTCGTGATAGTTACCTTGGCGCCGCAATCCGTGTAAATGTAGGAAATCTGGTCCGGCCTAAGGACCGGGTTCATCGGCACCATCACAGCACCTATTTTATAAACGGCGTTAAACGCGACGAAAATTTCCACGCAGTTTGGAAGCTGAGTCACCACGCGATCGCCCCGCCCCACGCCCAACTTCCTCAGCGCATTGCCCAGTTTGTTGGCTGTTTCATTGAGCTCGACATTGGTCCACCACTTACCCTCAAAATAGCAGTAGTCATACTGCCCATAGCGCCGGATGCCGTCCTCAATCAAATATGCCAGGTTCACCTGCACACCTCCCTTGTGCTTAATTATTCAATAGACGGAATATAAGACCGTCCATCTTAAACACTATAGACCCTACCCCAACACTGAATGAATGACTGACCGTCAGTCAGTTATTATTATATTACTTTCTTCTAGCCTGTCAAGATTCCTAGAATAGACCTGATGCAATTGTTGCGGAACCAGCAAATTTGTTGAATCTACCCTCGTTCCCTCAGCAGTGGAATCATCCACCACTGCCATAATGGCGCCATATAACGCCTCCTGGGCTTCCTCTCTTCCACCGCCTTGACAATCTGCCTGGCTATGCTGGCCGTATCTTTTAGCTCCGACCTTAAAATCATGGCCTCCGATTTTTTAATGACGCCCATATGCCCCTTGTATAATGCGCTGGAGTCTATCCATTCGTATTTCTTGCCGATGTTTTTCTGATTAAAGTCGGTATGATAACCGCCCGGATTTACCATGATTACATCAATGCCAAAGGGTTTCAGTTCGGTACGCAATGAAAATGCGATGCTCTCAAGGGCAAACTTGGATATCCCATAAGGAGCCAGAAAAGGTGTAGGCATGAGTCCGGCCATTGATCCAATGAATATAATCCTGCCGCATTTCCTTTCAGCCATCCGTGGAATATATTTGCGAGTGAGCTCCAGTGCGCCAAAAACGTTCACATCCAGAACACGTTTAACCCTCTCAAGGTCGATCTCGGCCAGCGGCCCGGAATCTCCGATTGCTGCATTATTTATCAGGACGTCTATATCCCACAGACCTGCTTTTTCACGGTCCGCCGCATTCGTAATATCGATCTTCTCAACGGTCACATTTGCTATATTTTCTGTAAATGCTGCCCTGACGCTTCCTATTGAGCCCTCATTGTGCACGCCTGCATAGACAGTGTGACCTCTGGCAGCCAATCGCCGGGCAGCATCAAGCCCTATCCCACCCTTGCATCCCGTTATCAATACTTTCATGTACCTGCTCTCCTTTGCGTGGTTACTATGTCTTCCCCTGCCCCGCTAATTCCTTCTGATATGCTTTCCACCCGGGGCACCAGGTAGTATGCCATTTCCAGATCCTGCTTATTAGGGCAACAATATACTTGACTCAGTGGAGCAAAGTGAGTTAGGATATATCTATGAATCGTCGAGGTTGTGCTTCTCGATGGAAGTATTGCCTGATAGTCGGTACGTGATGATATTTACTACATATCTAGACGAAAGCGGAATACACAAAGGATCTCAAGCTGTAGTGCTTGCAGGCTACGCTGCCACGCTTGATCAATGGATATCATTTGAAGGTGAATGGAAGCAAGCACTTAAAGAGTTAGATGTGCCGTTTTTCCATATGACCGATTTTGCGAACCGACAGCCACCCTATTGTACTTGGGATGAGGCACAGCGTAGGACCAGATTTGCACGACTAGCGACGATAATCAATGATCACGTAACATGCTCTGTCTGTGTCATTATACCAAGCCTCGTATATGCAGCAGCAATGGGCAAACTCTATAAGGTAATGCCAGGCCGAGCCTACGGCTTGGCAGCAACTGTCTTAACTTGGAATACCCCGAACGCACTGTATGACCACGATTCAGACCCCTGGGTAGCATACGTACTGGAAAATGGAGCATGCCGAGAAGGAGAGATAACCAACGCCATGAACATAGCGGCCCGGAACCGTGACATGAGAGAAAAGATCAGATTCGAATCTGTGCGGTCAGAGGATAAGCGTAATATGGTTCAGTTGCAGGCTGCGGATATTCTAGCTTATCTCTGGTATCGCCAAGCTGTTAGCCAAAGCACTACTACCAGACGCATTCCATTTTCGAATCATCTTAACATGGTAAAAACAAAGTGCTGGCATTGTACACAGCTTACAGAAACAGAGATTCGCCGGATGAATGTTACCATAACACAGTTAATGTCGCTTATTGCGAAGGATAAGCGGGTAAAGGGGAATAGTCTCATCTGATGTCTTACTCTTTCTATGAGTCTTCTGTTTCGGTGTTGTCACAACCTTTTGAACAAGCCGTTCAAACCGATCAAAGGGCGTTTCACCCTTTGGCGGTATTTTTTTCTTTTGCGGGTCGTCTTTCATACCGTTTTCTACCTCTCTTAGGCTGGCGTCGTAGATGCTCCAATCAGCTGATTGTAAGTCAACCGCTTGCCAGTAATACCGTTTACCACGAACTGGAATCGGTCAGCATCGTCAACGTCACGGTTATTGAAACGAAATGCTTCCTCGTCAACATATTGAGCCAAGTGACACGGCTCAACGTTGACATAGGTACCTTTGATTGCTCGTTTGAGAAGGCTCCAAAAATTCTCAATGCCATTGGTGTGCACTTGTCCTTTAGCGTAATTTGTTGCATGGTCAATGACTTGGTGCACATAATCTTGGCTCAGGTCATTATAGGACTTCAGGGCGTCTGTAAAGATCTCGCTGCCAGTAGCAACGCGTTGCCGCACTTCAGACGCCAAAGTATATCGTCGCACATTTTCGACAACCTTGGTTTGGACTTGACTCTTAGCATCTACACGACGTTGAAGCAATCCCATAACGGCGGTCTTATCAGCACCGCCAGTACCAGTAAGTCGATCTCGCTTGTCTTTGTGCATGAAGCGGGCCTTGCCGCCTACAAAAGTCTCATCGACTTCAACCGTACCGGAGAATTGATTAGATTCAATATCCATTGCCAAGCGTATCCGATGCATCATGAACCAAGCACTCTTTTGAGTAATTCCGAGCGCTCGTGCAACCTCATAAGAACTGACACCATTCTTAGCATTGGCAATCATCCAAATAGCAGCAAGCCATTTGTCCAAACCAATAGCACTGTCTTCAAAGATGGTTCCAACCTTGACCGAAAACTGCCGCTTGGCATGTTTACCTTTGCATTCCCACATTCTACGAGTGCTAATAAATCTAACATCCTGACTGCCGCATGTCGGGCATGTCACTCCGTTAGGCCATCGCAATTTAACAACGAAGTCCAAACAAACGTCTTGGTCAGAGAAGTATTTAATTGCTTGCATCAGTGTTTTAGGTTCGTTCATGGTACTTATCCTCCACTTAAGAACCAGTATAACACACTCAATTTACTGAGTCAAGTATATTGTTGCCCTTATTAGAGCTTTGGGATCTTTCTCGGCTTTCGCCCTCATCGGGCAGGTTGCACAGCGTGACTTCATCTCGGTTGCCTCCGCGTTTTTACTTTATTGGCGTGCGTTGAATGAACTGCAATATTTGTTCCGCTATTTCCTCTCCCTTGTCCTCCTGCAGAAAATGCCCAGCGTCCTTGATGGTTATTTCCGGCTGGTCCTTGGCAGTTGGGATAAGTTGACGGAAAAATACGTCTCCTCCCTTCGTTACGGGGTCCTTGTCAGAAAACATCACCAGTACCGGCTTCTGCCAGGTCTTCAGGACTTGTCTGGCCTCGTACATTACCTTTGCACCGGGATCATCGCGGCTTACAGGCACAAGCAACGGCCACTTGGCGGCGCCCGCCATATACTTTGCATCGGGGAACGGCGCATAATACGCTTCCTTGACTTCAGACGGTAATTTTTGTGCAAACCCCATACTAAACGAGATATCAAGCAGTTTCTTGGGCTCTTTCTCTCCCATCTGGTCTGCCGACGCCCGCCATTGCATAAAGGCGTCCGGCACGTTATCGCCTACAGGCAGGCCGGTATTCATAATCACCAGCCTGGCAAAGCGCTCTTTCATCTCCGTTGCCACAGGCAGGCCGATCAGTCCGCCCCAGTCTTGACAGACCAGTGTGATATTTTTCAGGTCCATCTTCTCGATGAAGCCAGTGAGCGTTTCCATGTGCATTTTTATGGAGTATTCATCCCTCTCCGTATATTTATCCGACTTTCCGAAGCCAATAAAGTCCATGGCAATAGCCCTTTGCTCCTTTGCAAAGAGAGGTATCATCTTGCGGTATAAGTATGACCATGATGGTTCACCATGCAGGCACAGGATTGGATCACCTTTCCCCTCATCCACATAGTGGACACGCATCCCTTTTATCTCCGTGTAATGCGGTTTAAACGGATATCCCGGTAAATTGCTAAACCTGTCTTCCGGAGTACGTATTACTGCCATGTTACCTCCTGTCCTATTGTTAGCTGGTTTTCCCTCCGCTTTGAGATGTGAATTGGACCATCCAATCGCGACCTGTCTCAGGCGGATGGTGCTCAACTTCATTCCGCTTAAGTATCAGCGACTTTGATGGGCACTTGTAAGCGCAGACGCCACAGCCAATGCAATATTCGATTTTGGCCTGTGACACCTTGCCTGTTTTATTGACCAGACTTTTTTCCCTGGCCTCTTCTTTGATTATTGTCTTTCTTCCTTTGGCCAAAGGTTCTTCCCTTAGGCTGAGCGCTTCCATCGGGCAACGTTTCACACACAACCCGCAGCCGGTACAGGTCGACTCATCAATATGAATACGATAATTGGACGGCGCCAGGGTACCCAGATGCTTGCACCTGTCCATCGTCTCGAACCACATGCAGCAACATTTGCAACAATTGCAAATGGTGTCAGTGCCTTTCTGCTGGTTTGAGACGCCATGCACCAGCCCCAGATCGGCGCAACGCCGAAGGATATCCTGGGCCTCCTGCCGGCTAATCTCCCTACCCAACCCATTTTCGACTATATAATGTGCCAGCTTATCAAAGTGCAGGCACACTTCAGATGGATACTTACAATCCGGCGTATGCTCCGCAATGTTTTTCTTTTCACGGCAGCCGCAGCGCGTGACACAGAAATATGTGTAAGAATCGAGTACTTTTTTCACTTCTTCATACGGCAAGATGGTCTTTGGATCTTCTATCGTACGTTCGAGGGGCAAAACGCGCAGGCCTTTTTCCGACACTTCCTTAAAAGGAGACATGAATTCCGGAAAAGCATGATCAATAAAATTTGCGATTTCCACCCTGTTATCTGCCTTTGGCCCCGGCCAGCCATATGTACGCCAGAGTGAAAACAGGTCCTGCAAATAATAATAAACCTGCTCTCCCCTCGTATAACGGTACAGCAGTCCCTTGGCGGATAAACCGTCAAGCTTTTTAGCTAATTCATCTTTTTTCATCCCTATAATTGCCGCTAGATCATCCAGACTGCGGGGCATTAGCGAAAAATCAAGTAAGAATTCTGCATCCTCAGGATCAAAGCGGTACATGACCATCTTAAGCATGTCCTCGGATTCGGGCACCATGTACCAGCTGCCGTTAAGATGTTTCAACAACTTACGGTATGTTTCCACAACATTATCAGGGTATTGCCGCGTTTCTGTAGACATTGATGCCTCCCTGCTATCGTTTTTTTTTAATTTCCTCGCAATGGTACTTGACTAAATTGGGAGAATGGTCTAATCTATCAAATGTTTGATATATAACATTTGTTCGATGATGATAGCACGATGAAAACTGAGTTGTCAAGTGTAAGAACGTTTAGCCCAAATAATGACCTGGTAGAGGAGAGGCGCCTGCAGATCGCCCAGGCGGCTTTGCATCTGATCGCCACCAAGGGAATTGAAAAGACCAATATCCGGGAAATTGCTGCTTCCAGTGAAATGACTATCGGCAACCTTTACCATTATATCGGCACACGCGAGGATGTCATTCATCTTGCCTTTAACTATGGATTAGACAAGGTCCGCAAAGTTATAAAGGAAATTAACGATTTATGCGAAACGATGGATCCTCAGGAAGCGCTCAGGGCTGCCATAGACCTCTATATCAGATACCATCATACAAACCACGAAGACACCGTTTTTCTTTATAAGGAGATGGGTGGGCTATCGCCTTCCCTGCGTTTACCGGTGATTGAAACCAATTCACATTTGCACGAGCTGTTCACCCGCATAATACAAAAAGGATGCAAAACCGGCGCTTTTCGGACAGCAAATATTGACCTGGTGGCCAGTACGATCGTATCCATGGGCGATATGTGGGCACTCAAGCGCTGGCAATTTAAGAAGAACTACACACTGGATAAGTACATCAATAGTTTTACTGAAATGATACTGACGTTGCTTGGCAGCCCTGCTAGCAACAGGAGTGAATAGGCAACAGGCCTCTCTTCGAAATCTTGATCAGGCACAATGGGTACCTGTATTTTAATTAACCGGAAAACTAAAGCAGTATCGGGAGGTCGTTATGGCGAGTTTAGAAGAGAATATCAAGGATTTTGCGAAAAAAGCCGGGGCTGCACTGGTTGGCATCGCCGGGTCTGAACGTATGGACGGGCCAGCGTCACTTGATCCGGGTTACATATTGAGGGGCGGCAAATCCATCGTATCCATAGCGCTACCATTGGATGTTAATGCCATCTACGACTTCTTCGGAAAGATATCGCCGGTGCCGCACAATATCGACCAGGCCATCAAGAACCAGCGGGCGCACCGTATCTGTACAGAAATCGCCGGCTACATAATTAGCCAGGGATATAAAGCGAAGGTTGTTCCCCCTAACAATACATACCGCCGGAGCATCGACCCATTCATGGTGCGCCCCACTTTTTCTCACCGCTTTGGCGGGCTCGTGGCCGGGCTGGGTAGCTTCGGATTATCGGGTAACCTGGTTACCAAAGAGTACGGCGCCTGCATCGTACTTGATACGATAGTTACCAATGCTAAACTCAAATCTGACCCGGTGCAGCCGGCGCGCTTCGTTATGGACAACCGCTGCAAAACTTGCAAGCTGTGCGATAAGTCCTGCACCATGGGAATGTTCAGGGATGATAAGGAAGAATACCTGCTTATAAATGGCGAGTTGCACGCTCGCGGCAAGCGCGATAACCTGGATTTCTGCAATGCACCCTGCTTCGGCCTGCATGGCATATCAAGGGATAAAAAGTGGACTAACTGGGGACAACACTGGATTAAAGAATGGATGGATGAGCAACCTGACCCTAAAAAAAGACAGGAGATACGGTCGACGTATATGCGGGTGGGAGGCAGGACGGGGGACAGCACGCTACGTTTTGATGTCATCAGACATGTTGCCAGGGACCTGTACCCCCGGGAAAAAGTTGAGGATTTCCTGCCGGACTACGAACATCTGCCCAAAAGTGAGAAGGAACGCCAGAATCTCATGGTCCAGCTGTATGAGAAAATGGGGTTTCACGGACTGGACAGAGATCCCAACCTCATCACATGCTCGCAGTGCATGATGGTCTGCGGCCCTGACTTCGAGGAAACTAATAAGCGCTATGACCTGCTTAACAGCAGCGGCTACGTAGTGCCCGATCCTGATTGGAAGATGATTCATGTTGACACTTACGACGAAGCTGCCGCTCTCAAAGAGAAATATAAGCGGCGTGTTAGTACGATGGAAATGATGAAAGATGCACAGGCATCCGGGAAACTCTGGTTCAAGGACTACTTTGGCTATGAGCCTGTTGGGGAGTTTAAAGACTGGCTCTATCGTATGAAGGTCAAGAAGGCCTGTTCTAAGGCCGGGCTGAAAGGAAAAGAAGCGCTGGCACCCTTGCTGATTAACCCTTCTTACCTGGCTGGCATGATCTTTCCTCAGAAAAGAAAAGATAGGATGCGTGTCTGAGGTTCTGACTCCTTTAAATGTACTGTATTAAGAGGAGATATGGATGGCAAATGTATTGATAACAGGATGTAAGGGCGGAATAGGCCTTGATGCAGCCCAGCGCCTGGCGGCGCGAGGTCATTCTGTATACGCAACAGTGCACAGCGAAAAATCAATTGAGGCCGTCAAAGCGTCTTTCGGGCCAGGGGCCAGCAACGTGAATGTGGAGAAGGTGGATATCACCGATCCTGCCGACAGGGAGAAAGCGAGCCGTTGGGACATCGATGTACTGATAAATAATGCGGCTATAGGCGATTCAGGTCCTCTGGCAGAGATCGATCTTGAGAGAGTAAAAAGGGTCCTTGATGTTAATATTTTTGCTTCGCTTGATCTCACAAGGAAATTTATCCCGAAGATGGCGGAGAAAAAACACGGTAGGATAATTTTCATCGGTTCAATGGCAGGATTGATGCCCACGCCTTTTCTTGCCCCTTATGGGATATCAAAATTTGCGCTGGAAAATGTTGCTTTTTCTCTGCGGACGGAATTGAAGCCCTTTGGAATCGAAGTTGTCATGGTCAATCCAGGCGGTTACAATACTGACTTCAACCGGAAAAATATAGATAGAAAATACGAGTGGCTGCAGAGCAGTGTACTGTACAAGGACCATATGGATGTGATCAAGAAAGAAGAGGCCATGATTATTAGATCGGAACTGCAGAGCACTTCCAGCATTGCAATGCAGATTGTGAAAGCAGTTGAAGCTCTAAAACCCAAACGCCGGTATGTGGCGCCTATGTGGCAATGGTGGATGATCCCGCTTCTGAGAGAATTCAGATAGTGTCAGGTAAAAATTATTTTGCTGACATTGTATAGAGAATATGATTTGAGGTGTTTCCATGCCGGAATTAGCAGATTACCGGAAAGCGGGCAAAGATTTATACGAACAGCTACATTTGGCGACCTACCCGGTGGCCATAAAATATATACGCGGTATATCTGAAATACCGGCAGATGCCGTTAGGCCGTCGCAATCCAGTCAGAAATGGTCCCTGTGCCAGGCAATCACCTATGCCCGCAGGTGGGGGTGGATGGTTGCCATGACCACAGACGACAACTTCTGCACTCCCGCCTCAGCCGCTCACCAGTGGGTTGATATATCGCCGGAAGACCTGCTTAAAAGCCAGCTTTTTCAAGCCTGGCATAAGGACGTTGAGGCGGAAGCAAAGCGTCAGAAACATGGTCGGGATATCATTGGTGAGTCCAATATTCCGAAGCTAAAAGTATATAGGGGGTTTGTAGTCGCGCCCCTGGCTAAAACACCTTTGGCGCCGGACTCCATACTGATTTTTGGGAATGGAGAAAATATTACCCACATAATCCATGCTATCACTTATGAAGGCGATAACTACCCCTATTCGAGTTTTGAGGGCTTTGGGGAAACATGTACCAAGGGTGGGCTTCTGCCATTTATAACAGGGATACCGCAGATAGTGATACCAGGCATGGGTGACCGAACCTTTTCAGGTGTCTATGATTACGAGATAGCTATCGGATTACCTGCTGATATGGTTTTCATCGCTTTACAAAACCTGCTTAAAACAGGGGGAAAGCTGAACCTTGGCAACCCCGTAAAAACGTTACTTACCATGAGCATAACTGAAAATATAACGCCCGGGTTTAAATATATCCGTGATAAGATCGATGAGATCGAGAAGAAAAAACCTGGGTAGGTGAATTACCGCCTGATACAGCCAGCCACCAATCTGACTGCATGCCGATCTGGGCCGGGCGTACGGATAATAATGTAGTCAATAGTATTTCAAACGTGCGATGATATAACGGCACCCGCAGCCGACGAAGTTAAGACAGCCGGTGGAGATTGCCTGTTAATTATTAAGAATATTTGTTGACACGCAGAATTGTGCTATTCTAACCGGAAATACTTGGTAAAATTTTGTCTAAAAGCAAACCGGAGGTTCATCAGTGAAAAACTATAAAACCGCAGTGATAATGGTGTTGGCGCTGGCGATGGCGGTAATTACGTTATCGGCATGCAGTGCTCCACAGGTAAAGGACGGTGACACGGTACAGATAAACTATACCGGGAAACTATCGGACGGGACAGTATTCGATACATCAGTTGGAGGCACTCCCCTGGAATTCAAACTAGGTGCCGGCACAGTAATACCGGGATTTGAGAAAGCTGTACTGGGAATGAGGGTTGGAGAAAAGAAGACCATTACTATTCCGATGAATGAAGCTTATGGTCCCCACCAGGATGATCTGGTCATGGAGATACCAAGAGACCAGCTTTCTAAAGACCTTGTCCCGGCTGTTGGACAACACTTGCAATCAACCAGCAAAGACGGTCAAACAATCGTCGTGACGGTAACAAAAGTAACGGACACTACCATCACAGTAGACGCAAACCATCCTCTTGCCGGCAAGGACCTGACATTTGATTTAGAGCTGGTAAAGATATTATAAGCTGCCTTAAATGACGGCCATTTGCTCAACTATAATCAAATATTGGATTTATTACCTGTCGGGCAGGTAGTCTTCACGGACCGGTGCGAAAACCTCCACTGCTACCGAGTCCTCCAGAATCTGGGCCCCGTGAATTATATTCATGGGAATGCACCAGGAGTCTCCGGGAAGGGTATCAAATGTCTTGCCTGCTATTTTCATGATAATGTGTCCCGACGTCAGGTAACCTGTTTGTTCGTAAGGGTGAGCATGATCGGGTAGGGTGGCATCCCTGGCAAGGAGAAACTCGGTCATCAACGTTTTCTCGCCGAATACGAGTGTCTTCAACTTGACCCCGGGTAGTGGGTCTTTGTAATCTTTTGCGCTGCGCTTATTGAACATGTATTTGTGCGTTTCCTCCTTCCAATTAAGCATCCCGTAGTATCATTTTTGTTGATCAACATAGTAGCACTTGGCAAACTATATTGTTATATAATACGATATATCGTAACATATCAGGGAGGTATATATAGTATGTACGGAAAGAGATTTTATGAACATGGGCGTCACTCAAGGCTATTCGAGAAAGGTGACCTTAAGTACGTCATCCTGGATCTGATCAAAGATAAGCCCAATCATGGCTACGAGATAATCAAAGCGCTGGAAGAACGGTTCTACGGTTTCTATACGCCAAGTGCGGGCAGCGTTTATCCCACGCTTCAGCTGCTGGAAGATATGGGTTACGTAAACTCCATGGAACAGGATGGGAAGAAGGTATATACGATCACCGAAGAGGGTAAAAAATTTCTTAAGGAACGGGGAGAGACTATGGACAGGATAAAAGAGCATATGAAGGGTTGGTGGGACCCCGACACCCATGAGGAAATGAGCGACGTCATGCATGAAATCGGTCATCTTATGAAGCATGTTATGAAAAAGGTCCATCGCATGGACCATGCGCAGTTAGCGCGTATTCGGGAGATCATAGAGCGTGCAGAAAAAGATATTGACGCTCTTACGTAGAGATTGCGTTGAGGGGTTGATAATGAATAAAAAGGAAATATTTCTTGTGGTAGTTTATCTGATTGGCGCTGTCGTTGATGCCGCCGTGTCTGTCCCGATGTTTGGCATGGCTTTCAGCCGCCAGTTTGACTATGAGGTCAGTTATTCCATGGTGGCAGGAGGTGTTCTAATGATAAGCTGGACGGTTCTACTTCTGTGGGCAGCTTTCAGGCCGGTTGAAAGGCGGGACATTCTGCTGATTACGCTTGTGCCTATTGCCGGGATGTTCTTATCAAATTGCATATTAGGATCTCAAACCGCATATCCGGTTGGAATATTTTTATTCAGGATAATTGGTGGACCATTACTTGCGGCCCTTTATATTTACGCTTACTTTTTCACAAAACAACGAAAGAATATAACTCAAATCGAAGCCAATTCAAAGGAGGTCTAAAATGGGTTACTTTAGAATTCTGGCTGCTATACCTGGCTTTTTTCTAAGCTCATTGATAGTCATGTTACTGTGGGGACCGATATCCCAGCATTTTGGAATGCCCGGTATCGATTACCCTTATGCCATGCTAATTACGATAACAATCTGGCTGGCTGTAGCACCACTGGCCGCAGTCGGCAAGAAATGGTGGTGATAACTTTAATCCGGTGAGTTTGTTAGTCTAGCGCACGAGCTGTAAAAGCACCTGGGGAAACACGTACAAGAGGGTTTTTTTGCCTAATAATGACGATATATTGCGATATATGACAACATATAAGGAGAATGGTGGAATGATAGCTGAAGAAAAGCAGCTTGATACTAAGAAAATTATATTAATAATGGCCGGGTTGATGATAAGCGTCTTGCTTAGCGGCCTGGATAGCACGGTTGTCGGCACGGCAATGCCCAGGATCATCGGAGATTTGCAGGGCATGGATTACTACACCTGGCCGTTTACTTCGTACATGCTATGGTCAACCATAGCCATTGTGCTTTTTGGGAAAATCTCGGATACACACGGGCGTAAGCCTATATTCCTTGGGGGAATTATCATCTTCCTGGTTGGATCGGCGCTATGCGGTCTCTCTCAAAATATGACACAGCTTATTATTTTCCGCGGTCTGCAAGGTGTAGGTGGAGGCGTTCTCGTTTCGATTGGCTTCACTGTCCTGGGCGACCTGTTTCCGCCGCGTCAGAGGGGCAAATACGCGGGCATGCTGTCATCCATGTTCGGGATCGCCAGTCTGATTGGTCCTGTGGTAGGAGGTTTCATCACAGATAACCTCAGTTGGAGGTGGGTATTCTACGTAAACCTGCCCCTGGGTTTGATAGCCATATTTCTGATCCTGGCGGTGCTGCCTAATTTTAAAAATCACAATACGAAGAAGGTTATCGACTATAAAGGAGCGGCAGCCTTAACTCTTGCGCTTGTCCCTCTCATCCTGGCGTTTTCATGGGGGGGAACAACTTATCCCTGGTTTTCGTTCCAGATTACAGGCATGCTGATTTTCTCGGCCGTTATGCTGATTGTCTTCTATTTTATAGAGAAAAGGGCGGCAGAACCGATTATCCCTTTTTCAATTTTCAACAATCCGGTATTTACCGTTTCGATAATAGCTGCTTTCCTGGCCAATGCGGTTATGTTCTGCGGCATGATTTACGTTCCCCTATTTATGCAGGGTGTTGTGGGTCTCAGTGCTACGATGTCGGGCTTTATTCTGTCGCCGGCGTTGATCGGCTTGTCGCTTGCTTCAATTGTAACAGGACAAATCATATCCAGAACTGGCAGGTACAAGACACTTGCTATCATTGGATTTGTAATAATACTGGCGGGCATTTTACTTCTATACACTGTGAAACCGGGCACACCTGCCGCCCTGGTGCTCTGTTATTCGGGAATCCTGGGTATCGGATCAGGGATGACGTTTCCTGTTTTCAGCATAGCTGTTCAGAATGTATTCCCGCCTCAACAGTTGGGGCTGGTTACATCTTCAGTCCAGTTCTTCAGGAACATGGGGGCAACCATAGGGACTGCTATATTTGGGTCTGTAATGCTTGGAAGCATAAACAGTGGCTTTGCAGGTATAGATACAAGCTCAATAGGTCCTCAGCTGGCTGGCCTCTTGCGAAACCCCAGGGTTATATCAAATCCGGATGCCATCAGCCAGGCTACGTCTCACGTGCCAGCAGATATACATGCCGCATTCATCATGGTACTGGAACAGGCCAGGTCTGTACTGGCGAACTCCATCGATCTCGTCTTCCTGACCGGTCTGGTCACGGCCTGCGCGGCGCTTCTGATCACATTCTTTCTTAAAGATGTGCCGCTATCAGCGAGCCGTTCAGCTGCTGAAGACACGGCTGAGCGGTCCTGATGAAAGATAAAGATTAACCCCCAAAAATCCTCTTCGGGTTTCCCACGAGCATCTGGCCGATCTGGGCATCGGTCACCCCGGCCTGCTTGAGCTGAGGTATGATATCCTTGAATATGTGGATATATGACCAGTTAGCTACAAGCGCCTGTATAAAATCAGGCATAATAAGCTGCCTTCCCAGAATACGTGCGTTGCAGTCCTGTGAGAGTACCACGCGGTCGGCAAACCCCAGCCCGAGCAGTCCAAGTAACGTGGCCCTGCGCAAGTTATCGGGGAAGAGGAAATCAATACCCCAGCGGTCGAATCCGACGTAGACGCCCTTATCGATCACGGACATCTGATACTCCAGGCTGGCGTTTCCGCACATGTGACCAATGATTATCTTTTCCGGTTTTACCCCTTCTCCGATAAGTAATGCTGCCTGCTCCGGTCCCATTGTGCCCTGTTGAGTATGAGTGGTAATAGGCACACCCGTTTCTTTCTGAGCTTTGGCTGCCGCCTTGAGTACCTTTTCTTCGTAGGGAGTAATGCAACCATGGCTGGTTGCCACCTTGATTACACCGGCCTTTACGCCGGTTTTACCGATGCCCACCGTAAGTTCGCGCATGAAGGCTTCATACAGCTCAGCAGTGATATCCATTACCTGACCGCGGAACTTGAAGTAAGCCGGCATGCCTTCGGCTTCGTAGTACAGGCCCGTGGCGCAGATGATATTCAAACCGGTTTTCTCTGCAACGATTTTGTCGAGTTCTATGTTCCTCCAAAGGTCCCAGGGCGAGGCGTCTACCACAGTTTTGACTCCGTACTTCTTGACTTCGCCAAGCGCTTCGGCGCAAATAACGGCAAGCTCACCGGGTTCAAGATGCTGGCATAGTGGGTCCAGGTCCCAGCCGGGATAGGCCAGCACCATATGCTCGTGCATAAGCGTAATCCCCATCTGGTCCGCCGATATGGGGCCAAGAACCGTATTAATTTTAGACATAACTCTACCTTCCTTCATCAATAATACAGATCATTTATTATTAAGTGATCTGGCCGGATGCCAGCATTTTTATCAGCTCTCTTTTTAGTATTTTGCCTATGGGGGTGCGCGGCATCTGCTGGACGATATAGACCCTGCGAGGTACCTTGAAACGTGCCATGCGCTGGCCCAAGAAGTCCGTGATATCTTTTTCGGATATCGATGCTCCTGGCTTTGGTATAATTACGGCAACCGGTATCTCTCCAAGGCGTGCATCCTTTTGCGGAATGAGGACCGCATCGGCCACGGATGGGTGCTGGTACATAATCTCCTCTACCTCACGCGGGAAAACTTTTTCCCCTCCCACGTTGATCAGTTCCTTCTTCCTGTCGACCATGAAGAAATAACCGTCATTATCGTAATATCCCATGTCGCCGGTATGCAGCCAGCCACCGATTAATGCCTCTGCTGTCTCCTTAGGCTTTTTATAATAGCCTTTCATTACCAGCGGGCCTTGAATGACTAGCTCTCCGACCTCTTTGGGGCCTTTAAGATTACCTGATTCATCCATAATGCCCACTTTAACTCCATCGTAGGCCAAACCCACGCTGCCTTCCTTGTAAGGTTTATCCATGCGCTGAATAGTGGCTGAGGCAGAACATTCGGTTAAACCCCACGCCTCGAGTATCTTAATATTGAATGCCTGTGAAGCCTCTTTCATAAGCTGCGCCGGCATAGCAGAAGCGCCCGATATACCTATGCGCAGGCATGACAGGTCGTACTTCGTGCGGTCCGGGTGGTTTGTCAGGACAAACCACATTGCAACTACCATGGGAAGGAACGATACTCTGTGCTTTTGTATCTGCTCGAATACTTCGGTGGGATTAAATGGGTCGAGCAGCACCATTGATGCTCCGGTTAGCAATGAGCACAGCATCACGGTGATGCCGTAGCCGTGGAAAAGCGGAACAACCAGCATGGAGCGGTCATTGTCATCGAGTTTAAGCAGGTTAACGATGGCATTGGCGTGAAAAAACAGGTTAGTGTGTGTCAGCATGGTCCCCTTGGGATCTGCCGTAGTGCCGGAAGTATAAAGTATTTCGGCCACGCTCTCACCCGTGCATTGGGCTTTGAATGGCCCTGCTTTAGCAGCAGCTTCAAGTTTAGAGAATTCCAGTCCCTCGCGGTAGCTACCGTTCACTATGAGCCATTTGAACAATGGAGGTTTATTTTCGATCTTACTGAAGATCTCCGCAAAGGTGGGACTGGCTATGAGAGCGACGGAGTCGCTATTGCGTAAAAGGTATTCAAGTTCTCTTTCCTTGTTGAAAATGTTTACCGGGACAGCTACTGCTCCGAGATATGCACATGCAAAGTAGGACACAATGTATTCGGGGCAGTTGTTGAGCATGATAGCGACCTTGTCATCGGGCTTAATACCAAGATCCTGGAGTGCGTGGGCGAATCGTTGCGCCCTGGATAGGAGCTCATTGTAAGTGACCGGCTGGTCCTTGTAAATGACTGCGGCGCGTGTTCCGATTGATGCGGCCTTTGATTCCAGCATACCTGGCAGATGCATAAAAACCTCCTATTCAGTCTGGACCGGTTCTTGCAGGTCGGGATTTGCGTCGCACTATATCATTGGAAAGAAGCAAAGTCAATGGAGTTTACTTAATAGTTCGATGGGTACTGTGTTATAATTTGCATCTGTATTTAAGCCGTATATACATCAGTAAGGAGGATTGTATGACAGCTGAAGGATTGAAAGGACTGATAGGTAAAAAAGGCAAACCGGCAGTACATAAGGTGGAATTATCGGGTTTACGCAAGATAGCTGATGCGGTAGGGAACAGGGACCCTCTTTACTGGGACGATGAATATGCCGCAAGTACGAGATACGGTGGTGTCATTGCCCCGCCGGACCATTTCGGGTGGCCTGTTAAGTGGGGGCCAAATCTTCCCTTTATGAGCAGCAGTGACCTGGGAGCGGAATTGTTCGGAACTGCAGCACAGGCCGGCTATGTAAGGGCCATAAACGCCGGGATGGAATCGGAGTATTTTCTGCCCGTACGACCTGGGGATACTCTTGTGATCAGCGGTGAAATCGTTGGCATCGAGGAGAAAGAAGGTAAGAAGGGCGGCAAGATGCTTTTTTCCACTATCGAACAGACTATCGTCAATCAGAACGGTGATATCGTTGCCAAGCAACGTATCATGACTATACATTAGAGGGATGCAGATATGAAAAAACAGATATATTGGGAAGATGTAAATATAGGACAGGAAATACCTACCTTAACTAAAATTGCTACCACCATGATGCTTGTAAAGTGGGCGGGCGCCTTTGGGGACTATAATCCACTCCATTTTGAACATGATTTTGCCGTCAATTTCATGAGGTCACCTGGAATCATTGTGCATGGCACATTAAAGCGGCAGATGCTTATCCAGATGGTTACGGATTGGATCGGCGTTGACGGCTGGCTGCAGCGTATCAGCACCCAGTTCAAGGGTATGGATTACCCCCGACCCATGAAATCCCTGGGTGAGCCGCTCGATGGCGACACGCTGTTTTGTAAGGGCAAGGTCACCGGCAAATCGGAAAAAGACGGTAAATACCTGGTTGAATGCGAAATCTGGATGGAGAACAGTAAGGGAGAGGTCAATACCTCGGGTACAGCTACTGTTAGTCTGCCATCTAAGAAATAATCAGCTAGACTCAAGATATATGATACGGGTGCAGAGGAATTAATAACCTCTGCACCCGTATCATATTTAGATCAGGCTGATTACCGGCTGTAGTGAGCTTTTTTGACTTCATCGTGAATATATTTTTCACCGCGCATCCATGAGGCTGCTGCTGCGATGAGACATATAACTATTGAGAAAATCATGACTATGGCAAACGCTTCTTGAAATGGTCCGGAAATGATTTCAGGGAAAAAAGTACGGCTGGTAATTTTTTCGGCAGCGGCGGCAGGTAGAGAATTCAATACATCCTGACCGAGCAAAGAGCTGAGCGGATTGTATCCCAGGAGTGCAGCAAAGAGGTAACCTATAGCAGGCATCTTCGCCAGATGGTCTGCGACCTGGGAAGATATGCCATTCTGGGTCAACCCGTTGTACAGCGCCGGCGGCACGGTCACATTCAGGCCGATGACCATTAGTGAAAAATACAGGGCAATGGAAAGCGGTGTACCCACGTTGACAAAGGCAGCTCTCATCCCGGAAGCTACGCCGCGGCTTTCCGCCGGGACACTGTTCATAATAGCAGCGGTATTGGGCGATATGAAAAGGCCGGAAGCTACGCCGTTAATAAATATTAAAAGCGCAAATGCCGGATATGGGAAGTCTGCAGGAAGCAGCATGAGAAGAGCAAAGCTGATAGCGGCCAGTACCATGCCGCCTGTGGCCAGGAACCTCGGGCCATAAGTATCCGAGAGACGGCCGGATATAGGACCTGCAAGGAGGAAACCTGCGGCGATGGGCAGCATATAGATACCTGCCCAGAGTGGGGTTTCTGCAAAACTATAGCCATGAAGCGGCAGCCAGATACCTTGCAGCCAGATAACCAGCATGATTTGTAACCCTCCCCGGCCGATAGATGAAAGCAGTCCCGCTATGTTTCCGGCTATGAAGGACCGAATGCGGAAAAGGGGCAACCGGAACATTGGATCTTTTACGCGCAACTCAGCTATAACAAAAACCGCGTGCAGAAAGATGCCGGCGATCATTAGTCCAAGGACTCCTGGTGAAGTCCATGACGTTCCAGAGGTGTCGGACGGGGCGATGCCGCCTACAATGCCGATAAGCAACAAAGTTAGACCTGCGGCAAAGGTAATGTTGCCTATCCAGTCGACCTTGGAAGCCTTATGAATGCCTACTTCCTTCAGCGCCAGGTAGGCCCAAATTGTGCCAACCAGGCCGAACGGTATGTTGGCTATAAAAACCCATCTCCATCCTATCTCCGCCAGCACCCCCCCCATTATAAGTCCTATAAACGAGCCGGCCACTGCAGCAACCATATTGATGCCTAAAGCGAGTCCCCGTTCATTAGCAGGAAAAGCGTCGGTCAAAATGGCCGCTGAGTTTGCCAGCAAGAAAGAGCCGCCGACGGCCTGCACTATGCGGAAGACGATCAGTTCGATGGCGCCGGCCGGTCCTGTACTCCATGTTATCGAAAGTAAGATAGACGCTACTGTGAAAATGACAAAACCCAGGTTATACATGCGCACCCTGCCGAACATGTCCCCCACGCGCCCCAGGCTAACGACCAGCACTGCCTGGACCAGCATGTAACCCATAATGATCCAGAGCAGATAAGCGAAATTACCGGGCGTCATTGGGTTGAGTTCAATGCCCCGAAAGATGGCTGGTAGGGCGATCATTATGCTGGAACCGTTAACAAAACCTATGAAGGCGCCCAGCGTCGTGTTCGAGAGGGCGACCCATTTGTAGTTGCGGCCCGGCTGTTTTTGATGGGTTATATCTAAATCTGACATATACGAATCCTTTATTAACAGCTTTAATCGGGCGAGTTAAGGTGTTCCAAATTACGATAGCTTTGACGTAACTTCATTCAGCTTTCTTAGCAATATAGACAACTCCAACAGTTCCTTGTCATCGAGGCTTTTCATCTTAAGCTTGATATTATCTCTTAAAAGTTCCACGCATTTTCGTAATGTGGCCTTACCATTGCCGGTCAATTCTATATTTATTATCCTTCGGTCTTTGGTATTGGACAGCCTTATGACCATATCCAGATCAATTAGCTGGTCAATCAGGTGGGTCATCTGGGGCCTGGGTATGACCAATCTTCTTCCGATTTCAGAAATGGGCAGGGCGCCGGTTCTCGCAAGCATGCGAATGATCAGGAAGTGTAGATACGACAAGCTCCCTTCGACGCTTCCGAAATCGACTTTCAGAAGCTTTTTATAAATTAGAGGATAAACATGAAATATATCCTCGATGATGCTATCGATAACGTTGTTATCCATGATAATCAATAATGGTTAATAAAATAAATAGTTATATAAAATTAACAGGGAGATAGTATATCTGGCGCGCTAATTTGTGTCAACGTAATCAAGTCCGGTGCATCGTGGTATCTTAATTTGTGCTTTTATAGCGCCCAGGGCGAGCGCTGAAAATTATATGCCCATATAGGCTTTTCGGACTTTATCGTCTGCGAGTAAAGAAGAACATTTGCCTTCGATTGCTACCCTGCCGTTTTCCAGCACATAAGCCCGCTCGGTTATTTGCAAGCACTGCATTGTTTCCTGCGATACAACAGCGACCGTTATGCACTGGTCATGTAATTGACTAACAGAGCCAAGCATGTCGATTGCGAGTTTGGGTGAAAGCCCGAGTGTCGGCTCATCGAGCATTAACAATTCAGGCTCGCTCATCAACCCTCGACCTATAGCGAGCATTTGCTGCTCGCCGCCTGAAAGCGTCCCAGCGAGCTGTCCAGCCCTCTGTTTTAAGACGGGGTACATAGAAAAAATCCGGTCGAGATTTAACCTGGCGTTTTTCCTTGGTTTTGGCAAATAGGCGCCCATTTGCAAGTTCTCCCTGATGCTCATCATGGGGAATATCTTGCGGCCCTGAGGTATCTGGATAAGTCCCATCTCACATATCTTGTGAGGTTCTATATGGTCGATCCGTATGCCTTTATAGTAAATTGAACCTGTAGCCGGCCTTATCAAGCCTGAGATTGTAGTGAGCAAGGTTGTTTTTCCTGCGCCGTTTGACCCTAATATAGTTAGGCAGTCGTGTTCCTTAATTTCAATTGATACGTCCCAGATGGCCTGCAGATGTCCGTAAAAGACACTGATATTTTTTACTTTGAGCATACGGCACCCCCGAGATAAGCCTCGATGACCTTTGGATCGTTGGCCACTTCCTGTGGGCTACCCTCCGCCAATTTCTGCCCATAATCCAGTACGATCACCCTTGAGCATGTTTTCATAATGGCGGTTAGAACATGCTCTACCATAAATATCGTTATTCCCATACAGTCGCGAATTTTAAATATCAGGGCAATAGCTTCTTTTATCTCTGTTTCATTCAGCCCGGCAAATACCTCATCCAAGAGTAATAAGTCAGGCTTTGTGGCCAAAGCACGTGCTATTTCCAGTTTCTTCCTATCTGCAAGCGTCAACTCGCTGGCCATGGCGTTTTCATCGTGCTTCGAACTGACGAAGTCCAGAATTTCACGGGCGTTTGCTGAAGCCTTCTTAATATCCATTTCCCCCGTTCCATACAGGTTGCCTATTGCCACATTCTGCAGAATGGTCATCTCTTCAAACGGCTGTACGATTTGGAAGGTGCGCCCCAGTCCCAACTTGGCTATCTGGTAAGGTTTCCATTTTGTAATATCGCGGCCTTTCATATATATTGAGCCACCTTCCGGCTTATAGAGGCCTGATATTGTATTGAATAGTGTAGTTTTACCAGAACCGTTGGGGCCGATCAGTCCGACTATCTCATTTTTTTCAATCTTGAAACTCAGATCGTTTAAGGCCAGCAGTCCGCCAAACTTTTTTACAATATTTTTTCCTTCCAGTATCACTATGTCACCTCGTTGGCGGTCTCGGGTGAGGAAGAATGTTTGAATTTGTTCAGCAAGAAATGCATTATCCCTGATGGCATGAACATGATTACCAGTACGAGGATAAGTCCATAAATAAGACGTGAGATCTCGGCAGGGGCACCGGGAAAGGCGGATATCAGCACCTGGTCAATGAGGGTCAGTATTAAGGCGCCGATCAAAGGACCCTGCCATGTGGCAGCGCCTCCGAATATGGCCATCATTACTATGGCTATCGACAGGTTAGGATCGAAAACGGTCGCAGTATCGACATATGTGCGGTAATAGGCGTAAATTCCGCCGATGACTCCAACCAGGAAAGCGCTAAAAACGAATGCCTGCAGTTTCAAGACAGTCGAATTAACCCCTATAGTCTCGGCTGTGTTTTCGTTCTCGCGGATGGCGTTTAACCCCAGTCCGAACTTGGAATTCAAAATCCAGCGGGCCAGCAGTGTTGTCCCGACGGCCAGGAATAGCATCACCTCGTAATAAATAGTCCTGTTGAAGAAGATGTCGATCTTCATTAGAGGCAGGAATAGTCCCTCTCCCCCGCCTGTCAATGCTTCCGGCAGGTTGTTGACAAGAACCGGGACGGCCAATCCCAGGCATAATGTTGCAATGGAGAAATAAGGGCCTTTTAAGCGTAATACCGGGTAACCGACGATAAGTGCGAAAAGCGCTGACAATATTCCGCCGAGGAAACAGGTCAGGAAAGGTGAGTAACCGAATTTTATAAGAAGCATGGCAACGACATAAGCGCCTATTCCAAAGAAAGCACCGTGTCCAAAGCTTATATAGCCGGAATATCCTCCAATGATGTTCCAGCTGCTGGCGAGGGCAACATACATGAAAAGAATGACGCCTATAGAGAGATAGAATATATCCGGGCTGGCAGCGGGCAATAATGCAAGTAATAAGATGACGGCCAGTGGGACGGCCCATTTCAACCAGTTATTATTTCTATTAACAGTCATGATCTATCTCCGGAATAAACCTGATGGCCTGACCAGCAGAACGATTATCAGCAATACAAAAAGGACAAGATTAATATATGCCAGCGGTATGAAAGCCGACCCGGCGCTGACAATAAGACCGACTATCATGCCACCGACAGCGGCCCCGATAATACTGCCCAGCCCACCCAGTATGCTGATCAGGAATACGAACACCAGCCACGAAAAACCGATATAAGGCGTTACGGAATACATAAATATCAGGCATAACCCTGCGATACCCGCTGTGGCAAACGAGACGCCGTAGGTGATTGACGTCACTTTTTCTACGTTGATGCCGGATAACATGGCACCCTGCCTGTCCTGCCAGACGGCCCGCACTGCTTTCCCTGTATAGGTACCGTTAAGGAAAAAATACAGTATAGCAAGGCTGATAATGGCCAGTATAAGGCTGATAACGCTGGTCAGGGCAACCGAAACCGGCCCGAGGTGAAAAGAAATATTGGAATATTGCGATGTCAGCACGCGGTCGTCGTCCTTGAAGATTATAGCCAGCAGGTTCTCGACAATCATAAAAAGACCGAAAGTCAGCACCATCGACGGTCCGGTTATTTCCCTGGCGCGCTTTGCCGTAGGTTTCACGATAAATTGGTGCGTGGCAATGCCCAGCAGAAACAGGACCGGCAGGATGAATAAGATGGATATAAGCGGGTCGATCCCCGCTGTTTTAAGCAGGGTCAGCGTAATATAGCTGCCCACCAGGGCAAATGCAGAGTGGGCGAGGTTTATAACGCGTGTTACGCCCCAGGTCAGGCTGAATCCCGCACTTAGCAGCGCATATGCAAAACCAACGAAAATGCCGCCTGCCAAGTCCTGTAAGATTTCGTAACCGCTAGTCATGTTGAAATTGCATTATAGGGGAGGGGCGGCCCTGTTGCCATCTACGACGCCCCTCCCTACTATACTTGCTCCTTATTTATTATGGACTAAAAGCTATAGCCTATTTGCCCCATTCCGGTTTGGGATATACCGGCTCATGGGTGCGGACTTCGAGCGGCCAGATCAGCTCAACTTTCTGGTTGATAACCTGTGTCGTCAAAGACCGTGGAGGAGGAAGACCTTTGTCATCGAACGTTAATTTGCCTCCGACAGTGGATATCTCATGGCTCTTGAGATAGTCACGGATCTTGGTGTCATCGAGACTCTGGGCGCCTTCAACACCCTTTTGGAGTACCTGCAGCCAGCAATAGCCTGAGATGAAATAGTCAGGGGCATTGGTGGCGGGAGGATTAGTTGTTGCATACCATTTGTTCAGGTCAGCTACACCGGGATAATTTGCCAAGTAGCTGAGCGGTGTACCGGAAACAATGTAATTGCCATCGGCGCCCAACTGGGAAATCCAGGCCGGTATGACGCTGCCGATGCTCTGGAGATACAGCTTGGGATTGTAATTCTGTGTCTTGGCGGCCTTGACCGTAAGCACGCCATCAGGCAGGACGCCGCCGGATAGGAAAAGTTCTGCATTGGCTGCCTTGGCCTTGGCAATAATCGGATCGGCGCTTGCCAGAGGGAGGTCATATTTTTCATTGACCACAAGGTCTATTCCAAGGCTCTTCAGCCTGTCTGGCACGGTGTCAATGGTCGTGGCGCCGATTGGATTGTTCATGATAAATACTGCGGCAGTCTTCGGCCGCTGTTCTTGTGGCAGGGTGGCCAGCCATTGCCATACGCCTTCGTACCACCACTGGCCCATCAGGGGCGGTCCGCCAAATGAATATGTATAGCCTTTGGTGAACGAGGCCATGTGGCCGCCCATAGATACATAAACTTTCTTATATTGCTCTGCAACCGGCATCTGTACGGCTGCGGAGGTCCCAGGGTAGCCGCCGATGATTAAATCAACTTTATCTACTGTGATTAGTTTTTCCAGCAGTGTGGTAGCGTTTTTCACATCACTGGCGTCATCGTAAATTGTCAGGGCAACTTGTCTTCCCAGCAATCCTCCGTTGGCGTTGGTTACCTCTACCCAGTGCTTGTATCCGTCATAGACTACCTTACCTGTGTCTGCGTAACCGCCGGTCAGTGGGAGTGTGCCCCCGATTTTGATAGGTCCAGTAGTCTGCTGCGCTGCCGGTTGGGCGCATGCCACTAATGACAGGGATAATACGATGATGATTGATAATATTGGGAAAATCCATCGTGCTCCGGTTCCTTTTGACAGTTTCATTGCTACCTCCTCCTTAATTTATTAATTTATATAACGTATTGATAAGCAATTAATGACAATTCATAAAGATCTGATGTAGCTGGAGCACACCGTCTTAAGATGCTTCCGGACAGTCTGTTCAGCTTTCTTTTTATCGCGCTGCCTGACTGCCTCAAGTATACTGCGGTGTTCTCTTCCAAAAACGCGGAAGTCCTCGACGCCATAGGACTGGCTCACGTGTTTAAGCTGGACAACGTCCCTTAAATTCTGGATAGTGGCTATGAGTTGTTTGTTTTTGCAGGCTTTATAGAGTTCCTCGTGAAATAAATTGTTCCAGTCAACACCTCCTTCTTTATGGGGTTCTCCCAGAGTCTTGTCGAACTGGTTGCAGCACTCCTCCGCGCGGTCTAGCTGACTTTGAGTAGCCCGATCGCATGCAAGCTTCATCGCCAGGGTCTCCAGGGCCTCACGTATTTCAAATATATTCCGCACGTCAGTGGCCGTGTAATAAGTGACCACGTAACCCCCGGTGGGGAGCTTTGTTATGAGTCCTTTGATTTCAAGCTGCCTGAGGGCTTCCCGTACCGGTGTCCTGCTTAACCCTAATTTATTGGCTAGTCCGGACTCAATAAGCCGTTGGTCCGGCCGCAACACCCTGTCAAATATATATCCTTCAATAGTGTCTCTTGCGGTGTTGACTAAATACAGCCTGGTTTCGGCAGTCTTATCGTTCGTCATATTCGTTGCCTTGACAAGAAGTGATGGACGCAGATAAACTTCCAAAAGAGATTGTATACAATGATGTATACAATACGGATGTAAATTATCACGGTAGGGCCGGTTTGTCAAGTATCACATACGCATATATGCACGAGGCTGAAAGCAAGGGGTTGGCCATGAAGATGAAATGGAAGGTGGCGTTGGTAACCGGTGTGGATAAAGGTATTGGAAAAACAGCAGTCCTGGTTTTTACTCATGAGGACACCGACATAGTGGTCAACGGTCTATACTGAGTGGCGAAATCGATGGCAGGCCATTGTTATATACTATACCCATGGCCGCATGCTGCAAATATTAAAAAGGAGACTGCAAGTAAGCATGGAAGCGTTCAATAACATCGAAGGTCTCAGGCCATTCTTTGAGCCTAAGTCAGTTGCCATAATCGGCCTTTCACGAAAGACGGGTAAGGGACAGCACAATGCCCTGGAAAACCTGTTGGACTACGGCTATAAGGGCCGGATTTACCCAATCAATCCCAATGCCACCGAGATTCTGGGCGTCAAAGTATATCCTTCCATTAAAGATGTAGATGGCCCTGTTGACCTGGCGGTATTGGTGACTCCGCGCACACAGGTACCGACACACGTAAGGAATTGTGCAGAAAAAGGTATTAAATGCATCACAATTGTGACGCAGGGTTTCACTGATGCAGGTGATGCAGAGGGCACAAATTTATTCGGGGAAATACTTGAGACAGCCGATGCTCACGGTTGCCGGATACTTGGCCCCAATAGCTTCGGCAGCGCCAACGCGTTCTTTAAATTCGGTTCATCATTTGCCAGGGTGACCATGCAACCGAACCCTGTCGGGTTAATCTGCCAGTCAGGCGGCCTTTTCAACGGCCTGTCGGAGTTCAGCTTCGTTGGCAAAGCCATAGATATAGGAAATATCTGCAACATAGATTTTGCGGATTGCCTGGAATACTTCGAACATGATCCTGAGGTAAAAGTAATAGTACTGCATATTGAAGGTATGCCCGAGGTGCCTCGGTTTCTCAAAATAGCACGCCGTGTGTCGCGTCAAAAACCTATCGTTGCGATAAAAACGGGAAAAAGCGAGCAGGCGGCCAGGGCTGCACAATCTCATACCGGGTCGCTGGCCGGTAAAAATGAGATATGGGATGCCGCGTTAAAACAGGTTGGGATCATAACCGTTAATAGTCTGGAGGAACTTGTAGATACCACCCGTGTGTTGTGCATGCTTCCGCCGGTCAGGAAAGCGGATGTTTGTGTTGTCACTTTCAGCGGCGGCACCGCCATCATGGCGCTGGACGGCCTGCGAGATTCGAGTTTACAGGCAGGAAGCCTTTCACCTTCAACATTGTCGGAATTGAAGAAGATAGCGCCCCCATGGTTACCAATAGGCAACCCTGTAGATTATTGGCCGATGGTTATGGGATCGGATGATAGGCTGAAAATGATGGAAAATATATTCAATGTCATACTTAAAGACGATAAATTCGGCAGCCTCCTATTTATCCAGATCATCCACGGTGCCGCACAAAGTCACGAGACCATCCATTTTCTGAATAAATTGGTATCCCAATATCCGGATAAGCCTATAGTTGCTGCACTTGTGGGCCCTTATGGTGCCGAATGTGTTAAAGAACTACAAACAGAAGGGCGTATACTGGCTTTTCATGCGCCTGAAAGGGCAGCGCGGGCCATTGTCAGGAGCTTCCAGTATGCACAGGCACATCCTGAATGTTAAAGGACCGCATTGTAAATAAGGTGATCCGGAAATTAATCTCATATATAATGAAATAAATGCTGCAAGGAGGGTTAAGGATGGCTAAATTTTATGATTTGAGTGTTCCAACAGAGGACAGCCCCAGCGAACCTCTCCCGCTTAAGGTGGTCCACGAAGAACATAAAGGCAGTGCCGCCGTTATGGGCATGTTTCTGGGCGCGTCGGAAAGCGATCTGCCCGGGGGTTATGGCTGGGCTAGCGACACGGTCACCATGATATCCCATGCAGGCACTCACGTTGATGCTCCCTGGCATTATTACCCTACAAGCGGAGGGAAACGGGCGAAGACGATAGATGAGATGCCTCTGGACTGGTTTTATCATGACGGCGTTGTATTGGATATGCGCCATAAGCCGCGGGGGTCCGGAGTAACTACACAAGACGTAAAAGATGCCTTGAAGAAGATTAATTATAAATTGAAGGAATGGGACATCATTATGATCCAGACCGGCGCCGATAAGCTATGGGGCAAGAAGGAGTATTTTGACGCGGGCTGTGGCATGCTGGCTGAATCGACGGCCTGGATAATCGACCAGGGCATCAGGGTCATGGGTATAGATGCATGGGGTTGGGACAGGCCCTTTTGGGCCATTAAAGAGGATTTCCAGAAGAACAAGGATAAGCGTATTATCTGGGAAGCCCATAGGGTAGGAATCGACAAAGAGTATTGCCATATAGAGAAGCTGGCTAATTTGGACCAACTGCCGAAACCTTATGGTTTCAAAGTGTCCTGCTTCCCCGTAAAACTGACAGGCGGTAGCGCCGGCTGGTCAAGGGTTGTGGCGATATTTGAGCGTTACCCTGGCACCGAATCTGGAGCTAATCTGTTTCGCCCTTAATTAACAAACCATCCGGGTCATCAATAGAAAATATTGATGACCCGGATTTTCTTTCCTGGAACCTTGCCGGACTACTGATAAATCTATCTATACTTTTTTCGAAAGCATTTGGAAGAGCATCCCCTGGATCTTTTTGGATGGCGAGCGGGCCATCATTCCACCCATCCAGCTCATAAATGCCGTCTGCCCGGTGAGTGGGAATATGTTTTGCATAATTGCCTCACCCTGGCTGAACCCTTTCTTTGCCCCACCGGCTATGATTTTATCCCGAGATTTCAGGGTCTTTTCATAGACCGACTTAATATCGACACCGACAAGCTGCCCGTGCCTTTTCAGTGTGCGTCCTCCCACGAGTACCGTGTCGACATCGCTAACATTTGCGCTCATGATGATTGAATTGACGGGGTTGTTCACCGGGAACATGCTGAGGGTGTCAGTGCGCAGCAAAATGATATCTGCTTCTTTGCCTGGAGTAATACTGCCTATCTTGCTATCCAATCCAATCGCTTCGGCGCCCTTGATAGTGGCGATTTCAAGGAGTTGCTGGACGGTAGGCACGACCACCTTTGGCGCCATTCCTTTATGGTACAACTTGTCATTCAAGTAGGCCCGCTGCACGGCCATATTCAGGCGTATTTGCGTGAACATATCGGCGCTCTGGTTTGAAACGATATCGATGCCGATGCCGGTGCGCCCGCCGGCCGCCAGCACCCTCCAGGTGACGGGGTATCCCATTCCCATTTGCAGCTCTGTTTCAGGCGTATTTATCACGGCGGCCTTGTACTTAGCACAAATATCCAGCTCGTGTTTGGTCAAGCCGGAGCCATGTATGAAGAGAAGATCTTCACCCATAAGGTGGGAGCGCTCCAGCCTCTCGATGTAGCGGGTCCACATATTCAAGGCGGCCATTCCTACATGGGCGCTGATTCGTTTGGCTCCGATTTCGCGTCCAAAATTCAGGTCAATACGGGATATTTCTATCTCGAAAAAGTCGGATTCAGCGAGAGAAATACCCATCATAACGCGGTCGTAATCAGCGTTGAAGTACTTCTTTTTTATCCTCCTGGCATCGTCGTAATGCCATTTTGGATTGAAAATCGAGATATATGTGACCTTGTCCTCGGGCTTCACATTTCCAAAGAGGCCGTAGCAGAAAATGCCGCGTATGCCTGAGTCCATAAATGAGCGCACGACCTCATCGGCGTGATCGGGTGTATTCATTATGTGCGAATGATCGACTATGGTGGTTACGCCGGCATTCAACGCTTCAAGAAATCCGGCATAGTTTCCTAAATAGGCATCCTCAGGATCATAATACGAAGAATATATGCTTCTAATCCGGGATGAGTAGTCGTAGAGGCTCCAATCGGCCGTGATAGCCCGCAGTTGGGTCTGCCACATATGCCGGTGGCAATCAACGAAGCCCGGCATAACAATCATGTTTTGTGCGTCCATGATTTCTGCGCCCGCCGCTTCCAGGTTAGTACCGATCTTTTTGATCAGGCCGCCCTGGATCAATACGTCCGTATTGCCCATCGTGCCCAGCTTTGGATCCATGGTAACTACCGTCCCGCCTCTGATAAGAATATCGCTGGAATTGCTGCCCATGCATGTCCTCCTTTACAAAATTATTTTCAACTGACCCCATTGATTGAGCGCTAGCATCAACGGATAAACCAAAGTAATTATAACAACGATATGAAAAATATCAATGTTATATTATTATAGCTAATATTGCTATGATAATCAATACATTGTTATAATATATTTCATCATTATGTTGCTGGCTTAACGGAGGATTGAAATGAGAAAGATCTATGATTTAAGTGTACCAACGGAGGACAGCCCAAGCGAGCCAATTCCGCTGAAGGTAGAGCACAAGGACCATCTGGTCAGTTTACCCATAATGGAGATGTTTTTAGGTGGTAAAAAGGATGACTATGCTGATGGATTAGGTTGGGCAGATGATGCTCTTTCTCTTGGAGCACACTCCGGCACGCATGTTGACGCACCCTGGCACTATTCACCGACTTCAGAAGGTAAGAAGGCCCGCACCATAGATGAAATGCCGTTGGACTGGTTTTACCATGACGGCGTAGTGCTTGACATGAGACACAAGGAACCAGGCTCCGGAATCACGGTAGATGACGTGAAGGCGGCATTACAGAAAATAAAATATTCATTAAAACCCTGGGATATTGTGATGATCGAGACGGGGGCCGACAAGCTGTGGGGAAAGGCGGAGTACTTTAATGCAGGCTGTGGCATGACGGCTGAGTCGACTTTATGGTTGATCGATCAGGGTTGCAAGGTAATGGGTATTGATGCCTGGGGTTGGGATAGGCCTTTTGTTAAAATCAAAGAAGAATTCGACAAGACCAAAAATAAAGATTTACTTTGGACTGCGCATAAGGTTGGTATCAAGAAGGAATATTGCCATATAGAGAAACTTGCTAACCTTGATAAACTGCCCAGGCCATCAGGATTTCAGGTCACCTGTTTCCCCGTAAAAATTACGGGCGGCAGTGCAGGTTGGGCCAGAGTTGTGGCAATAGTTGAAGACTAAATACAGTATAGGGATTCATGCGACCATTCAGTAAAGACAACGGCGTCCGTGGCATTTAGTCGAAACAGTTGACCTATAACAACGGGAGTCATGTGCAGGCAATTTACCTGCTGATTGTTAGTCTATCAAATAGGGATTATTTATTGATTTTAGTCGCATTGTCATGCTATAACATTGTTGGAATCATGGTGTTTTATCAACGTAAAAGACAGGGAATTTCCCCCGAATGAATGAGATAGTCGCGCGCAGGCAGCGCTCGGACCGACAGGATCGCATGAATAAGGTTATCAATGCGGCGAGGAAGCTGTTCTTTAAAAACGGTTATCAGAACACGACGGTCAGGGATATAGCGCTTAAGGCCCATTTTTCCACCGGGGTAATTTATTTCTATTTTAACGGCAAGGGCGATATCTACGGCAAGATCTGCGAACAGGGTTATCATGTACTTCTGGATATTGAGAAGGAAGCGGCCAGCACCGAAGGTACGGTGCTGGAAAAAATAAGGGCCGTGGCGCATGCATATGTCATGTTTTACATAAAATACCCGGAGTATTTCGACATAGTCAGTAATCGTGGATTCAGGCAGTTGGACCTTCCCGCTGATATTGTAAAAAAGCAGGATGATCTGTCGACCCAGGCACTGGCAATACCCGGCGAGTTAATGGAAGAAGCAATCCGGCAGGGCGTAATCATTGATTATGAGGGCGGCGGCATGGCGCTGCTATTGTTATTTTGGGCTTTTATCATAGGTGTTATCACGCTGCACTGGAGAGGCGACCTGGATAAATACAGTGTGGATTTTACCAAACTGGTTGATTTCCAGATTGACCTGTTCTTGAAAGGCGTCACACGGCAAAATGCTTCGTCTTCCGCCAAATTATAAAGCCAGCCCGCTCTTTGCGTGGGCATAATTCTTTCATCCCGATTCTCTCTGCGCGTACGTCGTACTAAATAATATTCGCCGTGGTTTTCTCTCGAAATCAGCAATTCCATAATGTCATTTGGCGGCATAAACCTTTCTGAAAAAATAACGTTTCTCTCTTTGTGGATCCACATCGGGAAAGTTAAAAATAAAAAGAAGGGAAATGTTACTGAAAATGAAAGCCTTTTGTTTGAAATGCCGGAGAGAAATCGAAATCAAGTATCCACAGAGTGTAGAGACGAGAAATGGAAGGCCCGCCATCGGGGGACTGTGTTCCTGCTGCGGTACCAGGGTCTTTAAGATAGGAAAAAGTCCGGACGCGTTTAACGTCCGACTCTCGACGCCGGCAGCCTAGTTTGATTTTATAATTGATAAAGACGGACCGTATTTGCTTATCAGGTGTCTATTTCTTTCCGTATCTCTCTTATGAAATCGCGCAGTTTTTTATAAGATTTATCACGGTCTTCCATCAGCTGGATGATGCGGCTGCCGATAATGATCCCGTCCGCCATAATGGCCGCTTGCCTCGCCTGTTCTGTAGTGGATATGCCGAACCCGATACACAGCGGCAAGTCTGTCACCTTTCTTATACGTGGGATGAGCCCTTTCAAATTGGATGAAAATTTGTCCCTGACCCCGGTGATCCCGGTGACCGAGACCAGGTAGATGAAACCCTTCGATTTTGCAGCCACCTCACTGATGCGCTCATCCGAACTGTTTGGCGCAAGGAAATTGATGATGTCGATATTATTGATAGCAGCGGCTTCATCCAGTGCAGGAAGCTCGCCAGGCGGCAGGTCCGGTATAATTAAACCGTCTATCCCGGCTGCAGCGCTGGCAGAGCAGAACTCTCCCGGCCCATAGTGTAATATGGGGTTGAGATAACCCATAAAGACCAGAGGTATTTTAACTTTATTTCTGATTTGCCCTGCTATTTCAAGGCATTTCTTAACTGTCACACCGTTCAATAGCGCCTGGTGTGAAGCATTCTGAATGGTGACACCGTCGGCCATCGGGTCAGAGAACGGGATGCCCAGTTCGATGATGTCACATCCTTCGTGGGCCAGCAGTTCAGCTGCTTTCAAGGTGGCATCAATATTTGGATATCCGGCAGTAATATAGGCTATTAATGCTTTACGGCTATCTTCTTTGAATACTGACGATATACGGCTCATAGCTTAACTCCTAACTCATCGGCCACAATTCCGGTATCTTTGTCACCGCGGCCCGAGAGGTTAACCACGATTATGTTGTCCCTGTCCAGGGTGGGCGCCAGTTTTACGGCATGTGCTACGGCATGAGCTGATTCCAGAGCTGGGATGATGCCTTCCACCCGGCTCAACAGTTGAAAACCCTTCAGGCACTCTTTATCGTCAATTGTCACATATTGGGCCCTTCCTTTATCCTTGTAATAGCTGTGTTCCGGCCCAACACCCGGGTAATCGAGTCCCGCCGAGACGCTATGTGTTTCCAGTACCTGTCCATCCGAGTTTTGTAATAAGTAAGACATGGCCCCATGCAGGACCCCTGCTGTACCCATGGCAAGAGATGCTGCATGTTTACCGGTTTCTAATCCCTTTCCCGCCGCTTCAACGCCGACCAGTTTGACCTCGCTATCACCGGCAAATGGATGAAAAATGCCTATTGCATTGCTGCCCCCGCCGACACAGGCAACGATATAATCCGGTAATCTGGAACATTTATCCATTATCTGCTCACGTGTTTCCCTACCGATCACCGACTGGAAATCCCTTACTATCGATGGGTATGGGTGAGGGCCGACCACGGAGCCGAAAATATAGTAGCTGTCCCCGACGTTACTTACCCAATCACGTATGGCCTCATTGATGGCATCTTTGAGTGTGCGGCTGCCCGAGGACACGGGCCGGACTTCCGCTCCCATGAGTTTCATACGGAACACGTTTAGTGATTGCCGCTTGATATCCTCTTCTCCCATGTAAATGACGCATTTCAGTCCCAGCATGGCGCAGACAGCTGCGGTGGCTACGCCGTGTTGGCCGGCGCCTGTCTCAGCGATGATCCTGCGTTTACCCATCCGCTGTGCCAGCAGACCCTGCCCCAGGGCATTATTTATCTTGTGAGCGCCTGTATGCGCCAGGTCTTCTCTTTTAAGATAAATGCGAGCTCCGCCGCAGTGCAGTGTGAGCATCCCTGCATAATAAAGTGGCGTTGGCCTACCCGAATAATCGTGGGACAGGGTATCGAGCCGGGACCAGAACTTATCATCGCCCTGGATTTCCTGATAGGCTTTAGTCAGTTCATCCAGAGCCGGTATCAGGGTCTCAGGTACGAACCGGCCGCCATATGGACCAAAGTATCCTTTTTCATCAGGTAACATCTTACTCACCTTTCAAAATGTATTTATTTAACTGGCTACCGCCGCTGGAAGCAGGTACTTCTACCGACCTGACTGATTCTACGAAAGCGCGTATTTTAGCAATGTCCTTCCGGCCATTGGTCTCCACCCCGGACGATACGTCCACACCCAGCGGCCGCACATACTTAATTAAACTGCCGACATTTTGCGGGTCCAGCCCCCCGGCGATAATTACCGGAAACGAGGCCGATATTCCCCTGGCAATATCCCACTCAAAGCTAATCCCTGTGCCGCCATATTTCCCGTCTTCTTTGGAATCGAGCATGTATATGGGGGAATGTGTGAAGTTTGTGCCGCTACCGATATACTCCAGGATATCATCGCTGTGTGTGGAAGGAGCGACATGTATGGCTTTGATAAACGGGTGATTGATCTGATGGCAATCGTCCCAGCTTTCATCTCCGCTGAGTTGGACCAAATCCAACCCGCACTGACGGACGGTTTCATCCACCACACGCGGATTTTCATTAACAAAAACACCAGCCAGGGCCGGATGGCGAGGCAGTTTATTCAGTTGAGAGCTTATTTCGGCGGCCAGACGGCGTGAAACCTGCCTGCGGCTCGGGGCGAAAACGAGGCCGATAATCTGTATATCCAGGCGGGCAACTTCCAGCGCATCTTCAATGGTGGTCAGGCCGCAGATTTTAATCAGGGTCATGACATCTCCCTGATTTTAGCGCCGATATCCGGTGCAGTCATCAATGCTTCGCCGATGAGCACGGCATTGACGCGCAGTTCCCTCATTATGTAAATGTGTTCACGCGTACTTATACCGCTCTCGCTGACTACCAGCCGGTCCGCGGGGATACGGGGCCTTAGCCGGGAGGTCACGTTCAAATCGACATGAAAAGTGTTAAGGTCGCGGTTGTTTATTCCGATTATCCTGGCTCCGCAAATTAAAGCGGCATCCAGCTCTTCTTCATCATGTATTTCTACCAGCGGTTCCATGTGCAGAAAGTGGCAGATATTAATCATCTCTTCCAACTCCGGAGGAGTCAGTATTGCAGCGATCAGCAGGATGCTGTCTGCTCCGTATACCCGTGACTCATACACCTGGTAGGGGTCGAAAAGGAAGTCTTTCCGGAGTAGCGGCGGAGTTTTCCGCTTCAGCGCCGAGCGGATATCGTTCAGATAGTCGGGGCTCCCCTTGAAATACCTTGTCTCCGTCAAAACGGAGATGGCAGCCACGTTATTCCGTGCATATGTTCCGGCTATGCTAACCGGGTCGAAATTGCGGCAGATTATACCCCGTGACGGAGAGGCTTTTTTAATTTCCGCAATAAGCTTAACATGATTGCCGGCCAGCGCTGCCGTAAAGTCTGCAGGGTGCGACATGTGCTCCGCCAGCCCAATTATCTCTTCAAGCGGCACTTTATTTTTGCTTTCAGCGAGCTCTATTTTCTTTTCGGCAATAATATCGTGCAGTATCATACGGACTCTCCAGTTTATTTATATCAGGCGGCCGCTAAAATCCACGAGGCGGTCGAGTTTTTCCGCTGCATGACCATTGTCTATGGATTGGCTTGCCAGGTCAACTGCTTCTTTCAGAGTCGCAGCCAGCCCGCCAACGTATATTCCGGCAGCGGCGTTGAGAAGGACTACATCCCTCCTTGATGTTTTCTCTCCTTTGAAGATAGAGCGCAGTATTGCGGCGTTTTCCAGGGGGGTGCCCCCTTTAACCTCGTCCAGGGGTGCGCTTTTAAGACCAAGTTCTTCCGGGCTGACATAGCGCCGCGATACGTCCGCATCCGGTCCGCGGACTTCCCATATCGCGGACTTGCCGGAGATGGATAACTCGTCGATGCCATTCAGTCCATGTACAACCAGCGCCCGCCTGATATGCAAATGGACTAGTGCCCCGGCGATTTTATCCCCGATCTCCTCAGTAGGGACACCGATCACCTGGTATTGTGCTCCTGCAGGATTGGTTAACGGGCCAAGGATGTTGAAGACCGTGCGTATACCGATCTCTTTTCTCGGCGTGGCTGCGAATTTCATAGCCGGGTGGAAAGCCTGTGCAAACATGAACCCGATGCCCACGTTTTCCACGCATGCCTGCACCTGCTCCGGCGTGAGGTCTATCTTCACGCCCAGCGCCTCCAGTACATCGGCGCTGCCGCAGCGGCTGCTCATGGCGCGGTTGCCATGCTTGGCAACTTTAAGCCCTGCGCCGGCTATTACAAAGGCTGCAGCGGTCGAGATATTGAATGTATTCTGACCGTCGCCTCCCGTGCCGACGATATCAATGAGGGGACCGGCCACGCACACCTGCCTGGCCCTGGAGCGCATGACGCTGGCAAACCCTGCCACTTCTTCCGGAGTCTCGCCTTTAAGCCTGAGAGCGACCATCAAGGCGCCCATTTGCGCCTGTGTGGCTGTCCCGTCCATGATTTCCTCCATTACAGAGGATGCCTCTTTCATCGTGAGCGAGTGGCCGGAAACCAGGCTTCCTATCGCTTCTTTAATCATTTTAGTTCCTCCTCAAGTTCAAGAAATTCTTCAGTATATCTTTGCCGCATTGGGTCATAAACGACTCTGCATGAAACTGTATGCCTTCAACGGTGTATTCGCGATGGCGCAGCCCCATGACCGTGCCGTCATCGGTCCAGGCCGTCACCTCAAGACAATCCGGCAGGGTATCCCTGTTCACCACCAGCGAATGGTAGCGGATGGCGTAGAACGGGTTAGGAAGGCCAGTGAATAAGCCCTGATTATTGTGGTGTACCAGCGATGACTTGCCATGCATGATCTTGCTTGCCCTGCAGATGACACCGCCGAAGCTGTAGCCGATGCACTGGTGACCCAGACATACTCCCAGAATGGGAAGGCTAGATCCAAAATGTTTTATTACGTCGTTGGATATGCCTGCCTGCAAAGGAGTGGATGGTCCCGGTGAAATTACTATCCTTTCAGGCTGCATATGGGCTATTTTCTTGAGCGTCGTCTTGTCGTTGCGGACTACAGCCACGTTTTGTCCGAGCTCGCTCAAGTACTGAAAGAGATTGTAAGTAAAGCTATCGTAGTTATCGATTAATATCAGCATGTTGCCTCCTTTATGATTTGTAAATGTCCTCGGCCTGTGCGATGGCTTTGAGAAGCGCCTGTGCTTTATTCAACGTTTCCTGATACTCACGTTCCGGTACGCTGTCGTAGACGATGCCGCAGCCTGCTTGAATGTAGGCTGTATGGTCTTTCATCACCATCGTCCTTATCGCTATGGCCATGTCCATGTTGCCGTTATGTGAAAAATAGCCGGCAGCGCCTGCATACACGCCGCGTTTTTCATGTTCGAGCTCGGCGATGATCTTCATAGCACGAATTTTGGGGGCCCCCGATACTGTTCCAGCCGGGAAGCAGGACTGCAGGGCGTCGAAGGCAGAGTATTCAGGTTTGAGCTTGCCTTGCACGTGGGTAACCATATGCATAACATGTGAATAGCGTTCGATGTTCATAAGGTCGCTGACTTCCACCGACCCCGGTTCACTGATACGGCCGATATCGTTTCTTCCCAGGTCTACCAGCATGATATGCTCAGCACGTTCCTTTTCATCAAGCAGTAGTTCCCTGCCCAGAGCTTCGTCCTCGATCTCGTCCATGCCGCGGGGTCGGGTGCCGGCCAGTGGGCGGGTCATAACTGCATCGCCTTCAACCCTGACCAGTATTTCGGGCGATGCGCCGACGATGTGAAAGTCTCCCATGTGCAGGAAGAACATATATGGTGAAGGATTTATGGTGCGTAACGCCCGGTAGATATCGAAGGGCGCTGCATCTGTAGGCACAGCCAGGCGCTGCGAGAGCACAACCTGGATAGCTTCACCGGCGGTTATATACTCTTTAATCTTTATTACGCTTTTTTCGAATTTTTCTTTGGAGAAGTTCGATTGAATTTCCGGCTTATTATTGTGGATGTGGAGACCGGGTGAAGCAGGGAGTGGCCCCCTTAACCTTTCCTCAAGTTCGTCAATTTTCCGGGTGGCCTGTTCATATGCTGCTTCGACATCATTTTCTATATGGGCATGGCTCAGGATGATAATCTTATGTGTTACATGGTCGAAGACCAGCATTGTATTGGATAGCATAAAGACCGCTTCAGGCAGGCCCAGCGGGTCGGCTTCTGGGGAGGGCAGGTCTTCGAAACGAGAGGCCGTCTCATAGGCCAGGTAGCCGACAGCGCCTCCATTGAGAGGGGGCAGGCCGAAGTTGGGTACCTGCTTATATTTTTGGAGCTCGGCTTTGATCTTCTGAAGAGGACCGGTTTTATCATCCTTATTGCTGCTGATTATTTTGTCGGGTTCAGTGCCGATGAAGCTGTAGCGTGCAATTCGCTGCCCGCCCTCCACGCTTTCCAGCAGGAAAGAATACTCTCCCCGGCTGACCTTGAGGAAGGCTGAGACAGGCGTTTCCAGGTCGGCTAAGACCTCACGCCACACCGGCACAAGGTTCCCCTCCGAGGCGAGTTTCTTCACCTCTTCCAACGATGGTTTATATTTCTGAATAGTCTCCTTCATCGCTGTTGCGGTCCTGGTATTCTTATGCTGATTCATATTAGTCTCTCCTGCTTATTTAATGGGAAATAAAAAAACCCTCCTGGATGTCCAGGAGGGTTATGTGGTTAGCGTAACTGCTAGCTGACTAGCTTAATAGTTTCGGGCAATGTCCTCCCGGACATGCATAAGCATGCCGCGCCACCACCAGTTGTTGGTGCGTTTAGGAGTCATTTCAATAAATGCCTTAACCATGTAAGTGGGATGATAACATGCGTGGGAAAAAAGTGTCAATTTTTAATTTGGTTTATCAGTCTATTTTATACCTGGTTGAATTTGGGTAGATATCTGATTGTTCCGTAGTATCCCCCCGAATTTCTGACCGGATATCGATCTTACTGCCGTCGTTAATAGTATAAATGGCCAACGAGATGCAATTCCTTGATCAATGAGTAAGCGGTTTGAACCATTCCGGCTTGAATCCTAGGACAGAAATGGTAACCGACTTGGCAGCCGTATAGTATTGATTACTCGCAGTTAGTGTATATGCAGCCGTACCTGCAGGTGAGACAATCAGGCTTCCAACCGGAGATACCTCAACACCGTTAAGGCGCACTTTGGTAGCCTGATTTACTTCCCAAGTTAAGGTTGCCGAATTACCCTTCACGATAGTATACGGATCAGGGGCGAACCAGACGATTATAGGCAACACCGTTGCTGCGACAACGGTCATATTGTCATAAGCGATTGGGATTCCCGGTTTAGGTATGATGGCTGATTTTAATACGTCAACATCTATTGCTGCCGTCGTGGTTCCGCTCCAATTTTGTGCGGTTAGGTAATAGATGTCGTTGGCAACAGCTATCGTCGTAGTTGCCGATGCCGTGACTTGTGCCGAACTCAGGGTGTACGTCGGCGTAACGGTCTTTCTACCGATTGGCGTTGAGCTTGACATCAGAGTTGGTAATGAGCTTATAGTTGTTGCTGAGACAGTTAAGTCAGGTGTTGCCGAGGCAAGAGTAATAACGCTGGCGCCAAACACATTCCAATTCAACTCGCAGCTGTTGTTTTCACTGACTGTCCTGGGTTTGGCAGTGAGGCTCAACACTGCAGGTGGAAGGGATGAGTAGGGCAGCGAAACCATCACTGTGGCTACTGCCGTTACGGCTCCGTACGAATTGGACGCAGTCAAAGTGTATGCGGTCGATGTTTCGGGGGATATACGTTTGCTTCCGGTCGGATCAATTGCACCAACGGTGGGACTGATGGAAACGGATTCGGCGTTCTTGATATTCCACTTTAGCGTGGTCAGATCGCCCTCGTGAATGATAGCTGGATCGACGAAGTAACTCACTATAATCGGCAGATTCGGATTGGGCGCCGCCGGGATGGGAGCCGGCGTTGTCTTCTTAGTGCTGCTTGAAGGGACCGTAGGAGTTATGTTTGCTGTAGGCACATTGCTGGTATTGGTGCCACCTGTTGATGTCGAAGGAGCGCAGGTAATACACATGCACAATATTATTATCAGTACCAGGATTGATGATAATTTACTCAATGCGTTTTCATGAAATTCAGACTAATTGGGTTACATCCCATTTATTATTATAACAGGCGTGAGCAAGTCGCACTGTATCGATTTTATTTGGACTGATTATCGGTGAAGCTCGGCCTTTAATCTGATCTATTCCGCTGTTAGCTGTCCGTTTTTTCTGCTAATGTATTAATCAATTCATCCAAGGGGGCAGATATGGAAATAGGTAATAACTGGGAAATGATCCGGAAAGTCTTTGACGAAGCTTATAAAAGCTGCTTTCATTTTGCGGTGGCTACCGTCAATAAGGACGGTTCTCCTCATGTGACACCGATCGGCGGATTATTCCTGCGGGATGACCGGACCGGCTTCTATTTCGAGGAGTTTCCCAGCCGGTTACCGGAAAATCTGAAGATGAATCCCAGGTTATGCATAATGGCTGTTAACGCCGATAAAATGTTCTGGGGCAAATCATTGTTTGAAGGTAAATTCCCTGCGCCGCCCGGCGTCAGGCTTATCGGAAATGCGGGTGAGTTGCGCGAGGCAAAACCAGAAGAAAATGCTATGTGGCAGAAGAAGGTTGGTTTCGCAAAGGCTATGAAGGGTTATAAAATCATGTGGGAGGGTATGCGCCACGTCAGGGATATAAAGTTCGATTCTTTTGAACCTGTTTACCTGTCAGTGATGACGAACGGACTTATGTGACGATATCGAAACTGACACAGATTCCTGCAGCCTGGCATGTAATGTAATCAATCATTATTTACAAAGTATGGAGGTAATAATGCCTGGAGTACCCGATTCTGAGAAATACCCTGTCAATGCCGAGGAGATGGGCAAACGTTATAAAAACTGGACTGAATTGCTGGCCATGCAAATGATGATGCTTTACAAGGTGGGTAAGGAAGTCGGTGGGGAAAAGTTTGTTGAGAGGCTTAAGCAGGAGTATAAAAAGCAGGGTAAGTGGGCGGCCAGGGCTTACATGGCCGCGACCGGCACCAGTAAAGAAGATTTCAAGGACTGTATGAACCTGCCGAAGATACAGGACCTGATGGATGATACTTATGCTAATTTCTGGAACGGCTATATAGAAAATTCACCTAAAGCATTTGAGAAAGAAGTTTATACCTGTCCTGCCGCGAGAAGCTGGTCAGTGGAGCCTGAGCTGTGCGCTTTTTGTATCAGCGAACTATGCGCAGGCATGGTCGAAGAGCTTAATCCGAAGTTCAAATTCAAAGGCTTCAGTAAATTGATGCCAAAAGGTGAAAAGACCTGCCGTTTCCGCGTTGAATTGGAAGACTAGTCACTGGAAAATTACGACAATTAGTTGAAATCTTGCAATCCTATTTGCCTGCGCGGCTTGATTAAGGCATTGCAAGGGATACCATTTCCTATGATTGCATGGTATTGCCATGTTAGAATCTTTGGGTAAGCCATTGCTCAATAAATGGAGGGGAAAATGTCTGAAAAGCAGGATTGGGAGAATTATCCAGTTAGTGAAGAGGAAATGGGGAAGCGCTATAAGAACTGGACAGAAGGCCTGGCACGGCAAATGGTGCGGCTCTATCGCGTTGGGAAAGAAGTCGGCGGTGAGAAATTTGTTGAAAGGCTAAAGGAAGAGTATCGCAAGGACGGTCAAAAGGGCGCAAAAATGTGGATGACGCTTACGGGTACCGGGCCCGAAGATTATAAAGACTGCATGAAATTGCCCAAAATACAGGACATGATAGATGATGGCTTCGGCAACTTTTCAGATGGTTATATCGAGAATTCACTAAAAGCTTTTGAAAAGGAACTTAAAACCTGCCCGATGACAAAACTGTGGTCCAAAGAGCCTGACCTTTGTGCAATTTGCGTAAATGAATCAGCCGTGGCTATGTATGCAGCGCTCAACCCTAAACTTAAATTCAAGGGCTTCAGTAAACTGCTGACGAAGGGAGACAAGGGTTGCCGCTTCCGTGTGGAACTTGAAGAGTAGTGATTATGGCTTACTCCGTAAAGCTGTATTGGAATTGAGTTATTTTGGACCAAAATAAGGGTATTTCTCCGATCAATCCTGAAGTATTACTCGAACTGGTGTCTGTGAAGATGCCTTTCGGAAGATACAAGGATTATGTCCTATGTGATCTGCCTGAACCTTACCTTGTATGGTTTCATCAGAAGGGTTTCCCTCCGGGAAAAATTGGTATGCTGTTGTCTGCTCTTTATGAAATCAAGCTTAACGGATTGGAATATCTTCTCAAGCCAATCAGGAAATATACGCAGGACAGGGACTGAAACATTCAGTGATACTTGAGCCGGATCTAAATACGGTTTTGTACCCGATAATGATAGAAAAGGTATAATCAGCGGTATGAGCGCAACACAACGTATGAGTATCAAACCGGGTTTGCGGGTCGCAATAGTTATGAAGGAAGACCAGAGATCGGGAAAGCTGACCGATGGGATAGTCAAAGATATTTTGACCAATTCTTCAGTCCATCCACATGGCATTAAGGTCCGCCTGGAAAGCGGCCAGGTTGGCCGGGTGAAAGAGATAAAAGCCTGAGCTTAGTACCGGGCATAAAACCATTTACCCGTGAAGGCCTCATATACCGATAGCTGCTAATAAACTCAAAGAAAGACATTGTGATATCTGCTAATGGCGTATATTAATATTCAGGGCGTAGTACTTGCCCTGGGCGATACCCCGCTTTTTGAAGGGCTGAACCTCGCTGTTGAGAAGGGAGAGAAGGTTGCGCTGGTGGGCAGAAACGGATCAGGCAAGTCGACCCTGCTCAGATTGATTGAAGGGAGCATCAAACCCGATTCCGGGGCTGTTGCCATTCAGAAGGGCATCCGTTCAGCTTATCTCCCGCAGGTTGTGCCGGGTGAGATGCCGGGGACGGTGTTTGATGTGGTTGCTGGAGGTATTCAAGAGCATTGGGACCTGGTAACACGTTATCATTCCGTCAGTGCCAGGTTATCGCAAGAAGATACCCCGGCAATGCATGATGAATTGGACCGGATTCATGACGAGCTTGAGGCGAAGGGAGGATGGGACCGGCTGCAAAAAGTCAGCAAAGTGATTTCACTGCTTGGACTGGACCCGGAGCGTTTGTTCAACACTCTCTCAGCCGGCCTTAAGCGTCAGGCACTACTGGGGAAGGTGCTGGCCGGCGAGCCGGATATCCTTTTGCTGGATGAACCCACCAACCACATGGATATTGATTCAATCAAACGGTTGGAAGAGTTGCTGGTGAGGTTTGCTGGCGCTCTGATACTGATTACCCATGACCGTATGTTTTTGCAAAGGATTGCCACACGCATCATGGAAATTGACCGGGGTTCACTGTTCGATTTGTCTTGCGATTACGAGACATTTTTAGTGCGGCGGAGCGCTGCCCGGGAAGTGGAAGAGACTGAAAATGCGCTGTTTGATAAGAGACTGCAGAAGGAAGAGCAGTGGATCAGGCAAGGCATCAAGGCGCGGCGCACACGCAACGAGGGGCGGGTAAGGGAACTGGAAAAATTGCGCGAGATACGCAATGCCAGAAGGGAGCGGCCCGGGACGGTCAAAATTGAAGTCCAAAAGGCGGGGCGTTCCGGTAAGCTTGTGACCGAAGTGGAAGACGTTAGTTACGATTATGGCAGAGCGCCAATTATCTCGAATTTATTCACTACAATTTTGAAGGGGGACAGGATCGGGATACTCGGCCCCAACGGCTGCGGTAAGACCACTTTATTGCGAGTTCTCCTTGGTGAGCTGAAGCCGGTGACCGGAAATGTACGCCTCGGCACCAATCTGCAAATCTGCTATTTTGACCAGTTGCGTGAGCAACTGGATGATAATAAAACCGTATTGGAGAACGTCGTTGAGAGCACGGACATCATTACCATTAATGGGAAAGACCGTCATATTATGGGCTATCTGCAGGATTTTCTTTTTACTCCTGAGCAGGCCTATTCTTATGTATCTGTTCTTTCCGGCGGGGAGCGTAACCGGCTCATGCTGGCACGTTTGTTTACCCGTCCGTCCAATCTCCTGGTCCTGGATGAACCGACCAATGATCTGGATATCGAGACTATTTCTATCCTTGAGGACTTCCTGATGAAATATACAGGGACAATTCTCCTGGTCAGCCACGA
>JBEKCL010000003.1:0-45412 GCA_050014895.1 Dehalococcoidia bacterium | reverse complement strand
CGATTGTCTTCATCCTCTTCGATATTGAAGCGGTGTTCCTCTATCCCTGGGCAGTGGTGTACCGCGAGTTGAAACTGTTTGGGTTCTTCGAAATGCTGATCTTCGTCGTTTTGATTCTGTCCGGGTTCTTTTACATCTGGAAGAAGGGCGCGCTGGATTGGTCGCAAGATGCGTCAGAACGCAGTCCCTATGACGCCGAGGGGGCCAAGGTAACCAAACGAAATGCTGCCTGAAATATTAAATCCCTTTCTGGCAGGGAAAAAAGGATCAAGCAGGTGCCAGTAAAATAAGAACTGCCCGATGAAAACGAACAGGGTAACGGCGAGCCCGGCAAAGGCTATCCAGGGATACTGGAAATAGAGCAGCACAGCGCAGATAAAATAGACTACTACCATGCCGGGAATATATTTGAGAAAGCTCCAGGGATGGATGACAAATTCTTCAGCTTTAACTGAACCATCATCGCAAAAATTTTCGAATTCCTGCTTGACACGCTGTCCGGTCCTGCGGCAGGACTCAGTACCAGCCAGATGGGCGGGGTACCCCTCCACAACCTCATCAGTAAAGGCGAAGGCCCTTCTAACATCCGGCTCCGTTATCTCAGGCAATATGTTTTCTTTACCCATGCTGCAGCCTCCTTTAGATGTTAATATCCAAGCCAGGTGGTGATGCTGTCTACCGGTTCGCGCGAACTCACCAGTTTGTTGGCGGGAAAATCCAGATCGGGATACCCGATGGAGATGCCGGCGATCAGCCTTTTGGATTCAGGGATATTGGCGTATTTACGCCATACCTGGTCATACATAATGCCCTGGTCTGCTATACAGGTACCAAGTCCATATTCGAGCGCCGCCAGGCAGATAGTCTGGCATAAAGCTCCCACGCCCAGCATATCAAGGTGATACTTCAACTCTTTGTCAGCACAGATAATTATCTGGCACGGCGCATCGAAGAAGCGGAACCCGCGCAACATCCACTGCTTGCGCGCCTCTTTGTCTTCCCGGGCAATTCCCATCAATTTAAAAAGCTCTACCGCCAGGTCGACCTGGCGCTTTTTGAACACACCTTCAAATGGCTGACGGAGCATATCATTGGTAGGGAAGGCGCCCTCATTAAATAGCCTGCTGCACTCCTCACGTATCAGATCAAGGTCCTTGCCCCCGGCCACCACGAACTCCCAGGGCTGCGTGTTCATTCCGGACGGTGTGCGTATGGCAGCCTCCAATATTTTATGTATAGTCTCCTTCGATACAGGGTCCTTTTTAAAACCGCGGATGCTTTTACGTGTCTTGATTGCCTCTATAACGTCCAATTCAAGCCTCCTTATTAACAGATGTTCCGTATTCTACAACGTTTGTTAATGAAAATTCCAAATACTAAAAACAAATCCCAATGAGCGAATCCAATCGTTTGTAATTTGGAATTTACCGGCTGTTTGAATTTTGGAATTTAGAGTCCAGTATTTACGATTTCCCGGATTGTAACATCGGTAACGTGAAATAAAAGGTAGAGCCTTTGCCCGGAGCCGACTCAACCCAGATGCGCCCGCCGTGCGCTTCCACCAGCCGCCCCACCACCATAAGCCCCAAACCTACCCCCTTAACCCGGGGTGACTTATCAAGACGCTCGAAAGGCTTGAACAGCCTCGCCTGCTCTATACGCGACATCCCTATGCCCTGGTCCCTTATACCGACGACAATCTCATCATGGTCGGCACGGGCAAAGACAGTGACATCGCACCCCTCCGGGGAGTACTTGATTGCATTGTCCGTCAGGTTATACAGGATACGCTCTATCCTTAACGGGTCAGCGGTTAATGCCGGCAGCCCCGTCATCTCCACCGTCAGCCGGTGCTTGTGCGCCCTCTTGCTCAGTTTCCTGACCACTTCACGCGCTGCCTGCTGCAGGTCTATGTTTTCTTTATTAATGTCCAGGCGGTTGGACTGGGCACGCGAAAGTTCCAGCAGGTTCTCAACGATATTAGTCAACTCTTCCACTGATGCGAGGGCGTCGTCAAGCAACTGCTTTTTTTCCGCCTTGGGCACCCCCGGCATCATAACCGTATAGACGGCGCCCATGATCACGGTGAGGGGGGTCTTGAGCTCGTGCGATACCATTCCTATGAACTCGTCCTTGAGCTCGATGATCTGGTCTTTCATCTTCTGCGCGGTAAGGTCCGTGACCACGGCGCTGATGATAGTCATCTCTTTTAGCACTAGACGCCGCATTGCCAGGTAGATAGGCACGGTGCTGGAGTCGGCAGCTACCAGGTCCATCTCGGAACGTCCATCCTGCTCCATCATTTGGAGGAGTGTATCCTGCGCTTGCGGTTCAATATAATTCAATATGCTTGACGAGATCACTTTCTCAAGGCGGGTTTTGGTCAGGTCAGCAAACCGCTGATTGCAGTAAAGGATAAGGCCGTCGGGGGAAAGCGTTATCACGCCTTCGTTCATCTGCTCCATCACCAGCCGGTATGTCAGGTCGGCCCCCTTCAGGGTAAACACCTGCTCCTCTTTCCCTGTATTCACCACCAGGACATCCACTTCTCCCTGCTGAATTGCGCGCAGCGTCTCCTCAGCCTCGGCCAGCCGGCGCTTCAGGTCCTCGATCTTTCCACCCTTACCCGGTTTCTTCCCGGTCGTCATCTATCATCCATCTCATTTCTTCGGTTGCAGATCAAGCCCCAGCAGCACCCTGTCCGTCTTGGACATATCTCCAATTAACCTTCGTACAGGTTCAGGCAATTTCTTTATCAGCGTGGGAGTGGCAATGATCTGCTCGCCCCTGGCCAATGTCGGCTGCTGATAAATATCGATGACTTCCAGCTCATAGCGGCCCTTCAAATATTCATCGCAGATCTTTTGCAGGTTCCGGATGGCGATTCTCGACCTGGGAGTCATGCCGGTAATGTACAATTTCAGCACGTATTGCTCCTGGTCCGTGCGTTTCAAGGCCTTATTCAATTTCCTGGCAATACCGTTCTTATTATTAGGTTCAACCATTTTCATTCCTTACATGACAGCATTACGTATAAAAGCGCCGTTATTTGATTGCCGGGTACAGGTTCAATCCAACCAGTACCCTCTCCTGGTCCGAGAGGTCGCCGATTATCTTACGTATGGGCTGGGGCAGTTTTCTCACCAGTGTAGGTATGGCAAAAATCTGGTCGCCCTTGGCCAGCTTGGGATTTTCCAGCAGATCGATCACTTCTATCTCGTATTTTCCTTTTAAATGCTTCTCACAGATATCTTTCAAATTGGCGAAGGCCACCATCGATTTGGGTGTCTGGCCCGCCACATAGAGCCGCAGTTGCCATATTTCATGCTGTTTGTCTAGCTTTCTGCCCGTTCTCTCTTTCTTCATCGTAGCCATTATCATCCTCCGCTGCTCATTTGGCTGCTCTTTTCCCACCCGCCTGGCGCTTGACAGCCATTTCTTCCACGTCCCTGCCAATTTCCTTCTCTCTCTTTTTTTCGTGTTCAGAGATCCTTTTGGCCTCCTCTCCCTGCGCTTCGAGTTCTGCACGCAGACCCGCTATCTGCGCCTCCAACCCCGCGCGCTTCCTGAAGAGCTCCTTCTGCTTTACCTCCATTTCCTGCTTCCTGTCCAGTGTAGTCCTTTTCTCAGCAGCCTCCTGGGTCAGCCTGGCCGATCCGAGCAATGCCCCGGACGGGCCGGTGTACACTTCCACCAGCTTTACCCCTCCATTTGTGATAAGGAACTCGCGTACCTGGTTGGAGTGCGGCATGCCGCGTGCCTTTATTATATACATGATACGGTTGCGTTCGAGGTCGCTGGGTACATTGACAAGGTGCATCCACACGTCCATGGTCGACGAGACCCCGATACCGCTATCCTCGATGTCTACCCCCGTCACCAGGCTGTTAAAGAGCGCTGTTATCCCGCGCGATTTAAAAAAGTCCACCATGCGGGTGGTCATCCATTTCACTGCCAGCCCGGAACCAATGGTGTTGAAATCGGTGATAGCGTCAACCACGACCAGTGATGGTTTGAAGTCGTCCGCCGTCCGCTGCAAGACCAGCAGATGCTCTTCCAGGCTGCGCATGTTCGCCCGCGCGGCCACAAACTCCAGCAGCCCTTTCTTAATCCATCTTTCCAGGTCAATTCCTATTGAGCGCATATTACGCATTATCTGGTTGGGCGATTCTTCCGTGGCAAAATAGAGGCACCTTTCGCCGCGTGCGCAGCCGCCATTAACAAGATGTGCTCCTACGCTGGATTTGCCCGTGCCCGCCATTCCTGTCACAAGTATGCTGCTGCCCCGGTAATAACCCTCCCCGCTCAGCATCTGGTCGAGCTCCTGTATACCGGATGATACACGTTCAGTACCGGCCTTGTGAGTTAAACCCATCGAGGTCAAAGGAAGAAGGCTGATTCCGGACTCGTCCACATTGAAGGGATACTCATTATTTCCGTGGCTTGAACCGCGATATTTAATGATGCGCAGCCGGCGCGTGGCCAGCTCATTGGTGACCCTGTGGTCCAGTAAAATAACACAATCTGAAACATATTCTTCCAGGCCGTGGCGTGTGAGCGTGTTATCACCGCGCTCGCCGGTGATGACAGTGGTTACGCCCCTGGCTTTAAGCCACCTAAACAACCTGCGCAGCTCAGCCCTCAATATCCCCGTGTTGTTCAACCCGGCAAACAGGGCTTCCACGGTATCGAGCACCACGCGCTTGGCCCCGATCTCATCGATTGCTGCCCCTAACCTTATAAACAGGCCTTCAAGGTCGTACTCCCCTGTCTCCGCTATCTCATTCTTTTCAACCACCACGAAATCGACGATGATTTTCTTTTGTTTGATAAGGTCGGTCAGGTCGTATCCAAGCGAGGCGAAGTTGGTTGCCAATTCACTCTCGTTCTCCTCGAACGAGAAAAACACACCCGGTTCGTTGCATTTCCTGGCGCCGTGCTCCAGGAAGGTCATGGCCAGCATGGTCTTGCCTGAACCGGCCCCGCCGCATACGAGTGTGGGCCTTCCCTTAGGCAGACCTCCCCCCGTGATTTCGTCCAGTCCTTGTATACCGGTCGGCGTCTTCGCCAGCTTGTCCGCAGCCCCTTTCTTATCTACCCTAGGCATAAATCTCCTTCAGGCAATTTAACTACATAAAGCCTGTGCTTATACGTAGATTAAATCCCCACAACCCGTAATATACTTATTTGATTATATTGCTAATCGATCAATAATGGTAATCCGGATCTCTCGCGCGGACCGGTTGGTCCCAATTTTTCCTGAACACTTCAGAGCATTTTCTTTCTCATCGGCTAATCATGGTTGAAGCTGATGGAAAGACGTTCCTGTGGCGAATAATTAGGGCGCACCATATGGTGCGCCCTGCTATTAAACTAAAAGACGAGGCTAATATTTACTATTTTTTTGAAGGAAGCGATACTACCGCAGTTCCCGGTACGCAGACCAGGCCGTTCTGATTTTCCACAGAGACTTCGCATTCAACAAAATTTCGTCCCTCTTTCACATATTTTTTAACGATCTTGCCCTTGCATATCAGTGTCTCGCCAGGAAAATTGCTGGCTTTATGAGTACAGGAAATTTTATGAAGCCTTCCCTCCTCACCCATCCATTCCTGCAGCATACGTTCCAACAGTGCCAGTTTGTTGGGACCGTGAGCTATAACGTCCGGCATGCCTGCGGCACGCGCAAAATCCTTATCATAGTGGATCTCGTAGAAATCCCTGGCGGCTGCCGCCCATTTGACAAGGCTTTTAGTAGTGAGCTTTTCTTTTACCTGGTGCGGTATGTCCTGGCCTATCTCAACATCTTCATAATATATTTTGGCTTTCATTATCAATATCTCCTTTACTTCGCGGGCGCGGCTATGAATATTTCCGTTGGCCTGTATATAGCTGCAATTTCGCCGCGCTGGTTTGTGAAAGTGACCTCAGAAGTCACGAAAAGCATTTTGCCCTTTTTCCCCTCCCTCTCAACAAGGTTGATGATCTTGCCCTTTGGAGTCAGAGTGTCCCCTGCATGAACGTCCTGGAGCAGTTCCCACTCATCCCCGCCATGCACGCCGGTGGCTACAGTAAAAGTGAACTTGAGCACTTTCAAGGGAGCGCCCAGCGGCAGGTTATAGGTTGGGAAGATCGGCGGCGCCACGACACTGCTGTGACCCTTGCTCCTGGCATATTTCTCATCAGTGAAAAGGGGATTGGGGTCGTTTATCGCTTCGGCAAAGTTTTTAATGGCCCCTTTCTCCACGTCAAAAGACGGCCCCCAGTCTATGTCTTTTCCTATGTACGCTCTCATTTGATCCGTAATTAACGACTGTTCCGGCATATTTGTATTATTACCTCCATAATGTAATACACGCGGGCATCGGCCTGCATTTTTTTCAGTTTATCTATTGACCCGTGGCCTCAACTTTTTATCATGTAGACGCTGTATTGTCAATATGGTTAAGTACAGGAAATCTCAGACCACACGATCGAAATTCTGAACAAATGATAATTTTCAATTTAATAATGATTATGACTTTTTACGCTGTACACACTTTGACGTATGCCGGATTCAGAGTTAATCACATATTTCAATATTTTCTCGCTACACTTGACCGGGCGTTCGGGTGGATTTAATATTAGGACACTTATGGTTACAAGAGTCATCGGGGTTGTAGGCAAGATAGGGTCCGGCAAGGATGAGGTCCTCAAGTACCTCAAGGCTAAATATGGCATACCATTCATCTCCACCGGCGATCTGGTGCGCGATCTCGCGGCTAAAGAAGGCGTGGCGCCAACCAGGGAAAACCTGGAGATCATCTCGGAGAGATGTTTCATCGAGATGGGAAAGGGTTGTTTTGTCAGAATGGTAGCGGATGAAATAAAGAAGAATGGCTGGAAGACAGCCGGAATCAGCGGAATTCGCGCCCCTGCCGACGTGCATATTTTGAAAGAAATGTTCGGCAACGGTTTCATCCTGCTTCGGGTAGACGTGGCCGATACCAAATTACGTTTTCAACGTATTCTGAAGCGGCATGAGGCCAGGGACCCTGAAAAATTCGAGGAATTCCTGGTCCAGGAGTGCGGCGAAGAAGAGGTCTTCCATGTCGATAAAACCGCCGCTATGGCCAATTACGCTCTGAAAAACAACGGCACTATCGATGACCTGCACAGGCAAATCGATATACTGGTCAAGTCTAAGAAGCTATTGTCCCATTAGAAAACCCGATTTTTCCGCAATGCGTTAATATTTGCTATGCTATATTAATTGCCGGCCTGCCCGGGCATACCGTCCGGATAGCTAAACCAAAACAAGCTGCCGGTATGATCTTAATTGAAAGGTGTAATTTCGATGAAAAAAATAGGCAACCTTGTTGCTGTACTTATTTCTATTGTTATCCTTTTCACGGCCTGCGGCAGTGATCCGACGACCGAGTATCTGAGGCAGGGTGACACATATTATGACCAGGGCCAATTCGTTGAAGCGCTCGCAGAATACTCCAAGGCCATCGAACGTAATCCAAATCTTGTGACCGCCTATACCCATAGGGGAGCGGTTTACAACGCCCGGGCCGAGTGGGACCTGGCAATAGCGGACCTGACAAAAGCCATCGAACTTGATCCCAACCGTGCGGACAACTATCAGAACCGCGCTTTCGCTTACCTGGCCAAGGAAAAGTACGATCTCGCCATCGCCGATCTTAACAAAACAATCCAGTTGGATCCCAAGTCCACATTGGCCTATTCGAATCTAAGCTGGCTCTACGTACACAAACAGGACTGGGACAAAGCCATCGATGCAGCAAGCAAGGCCGTCGCACTCGACCCAAAACTGTATGACGCGTATTACAACCGGGGTGTCGCTTATTATGCTAAAGGTGATATGAAGAACGCTGCAGCTGATATGGACACCACACTAAATATCAACCCTAACCTTGCCCCGGCCTATAATTACCGCGGGCAGATTGATCTTCTTTCGGATAACCTCACGGATGCTTTGAGCAGTTTTAACAACGCTATCGAAAAGGACCCCGATATGGCGCAGGCTTATAAGTTCCGCGGGCTACTGTATGTTGATAAAAAAGACTCCGCACGGGCGTTGGCCGATTTGAACAAATCCATTGAGATTGATGACAGCGATGCCATGGCCTACTATTACCGCGGCAATGTCAATAACGCCAACCAGGACTTCGACGCTGCGTTGAAAGACCTTAACCGCTCCATTGCGCTGGAAGGCAGCTCCGATTCAGATTCTTTTGGCCCATTTAAATACGACCTGGACGGCATGTATCTCGAGCGCGCAATTGCCTATAGGGGCAAGCAGCAGCTTACCCAGGCGGTTGCCGACGTAAGAAAGGCCGTTGAGTTGAATCCTAAATACGCACCGGCACAGGTAAGCCTGGGCGAGTTTCTCACAGTCAATGGCGACGTTGAAGAGGGTATCAATGTACTGACCCAGGCTATCAAGCTCGACCCCACAATTGCCGAGGCTTATATAAACCGCGCCGTAGCTTATGAAATACTGGCTGTCATGAAAAAGGACAACAGCTGGTATTACCTCTCTGCCGAGGACCTGAAACAGGCTATCAAACTGTCGACCGACCAGCAACTGATTGACGCGGCCAACGATGGGCTACGTAAAATGCAAAGCAAGGGCTACATACCCTGATTTTTCGAAAATAGACCGTTAAAAAACTCTGCGACGTTCTCAGCCATCATATCTTCAAAGCCGTTCCAAAAATGGTCGGGACCCTTTATTATTTCCACCTGCTTCGGTTCAGCAGCCTGGCGGCCATAAAGCAGGACAGTATCCGCTGAAACCACCTTGTCTTCACTACCTCCCATAATCAGCTTCGGTATGGCGCAGCCGCTCAGCAGGCTCTCCTGCGCATCTTCGAAATAGGGCGAAACCAGGGCGACACCCTGCACGCGCTCATCAGAACAGGTAACCGGAAATACAACGCCAGCGCCGAAAGAATAACCCGCCAGGCCGAGCTTTGCCGGATTCACATCAGGCCTTTTTTGGAGCCAGTCCAGCGCAGCTACAACGTCCTGCTGCTCTTTTATGCCTCCTCCGTAGCTGCCGCCACTTGCCCCGACCCCTCGAAAATTAAAAAGGAAGGCGTTAACCATCACCGTCGCTAACGCTCCGGCTATGGCATGAGTCACGTTATTGCTCATTGAGCCGCCATATTGCGGATGTGGATGGCAGACAACCACTGCCGGCAGCGGCCCTTTAGCCCCATTCCCGAAAAAGACCCCTTCAAGATTTATTTTGCCGCATGGAAAAGTGACATGCTCCGGTTTCATTTCTTGTCTCCCATCCGTTCTCCCCACCAGGCCTTCAACCTCACCAAAATGGTTTTTTCAAACCCCTGGTCTGACGGAAAATAATAGCGTTTGTTCTTCATTGATTCCGGCAGATTTTGCTGCTCGACGAAATGGCCTTCAAAATTATGAGCATACTTGTACCCTTTACCATAGCCCATGTCCTTCATCAGGCGTGTGGGCGCGTTGCGCAGGTGCAGGGGAACGGGGTCGTTGCGTGTGCGCTCTACATCCTGCTGCACGTTCGAATAAGCTGAATATAAAGAATTGCTTTTAGGAGCGGTCGCAAGGTATACAACAGCTTCTGCCAGCGCCAGGTTGCATTCCGGCATGCCGACGAAATGCACTGCCTGCTGGGCAGCCATGCAAATTACCAGCGCTTGCGGATCGGCCATTCCCACATCTTCAGAAGCGAAACGTATCAGTCTTCGCACTATATACAGGGGGTCCTCGCCCGCTTCAAGCATCCTTCCCATCCAGTAGAGTGCAGCATCCGGGTCGGAGCCCCTCAGCGTTTTGTGCAGGGCGGAAATCAGATCGTAATGCTGATCGCCGGCCTTATCGTAGAGCAATGCCCGCTTCTGCATCGATTCTTCAATGTCATTCAGGCTAATATGCCGTATCCCATCTTTATCAGGCTTTACCGCCTGAGCAGCCATCTCAAGAGCGTTGAGCGCCACCCGCGCATCCCCGTTCGATAGTGTTACCAGTTGCTGGAGTGCATCTGGAGCAACATCGTTGTTCATCGTCCCCAGTCCATTTTCCGTGTCCTTCAAGGACCTTTCAACAATAGTCCGGATTTCATCATCAGTCAGGGCATTTAACGTGAAAACACGTGAGCGCGACAGCAAAGCCGAAATCACTTCGAACGAGGGGTTCTCGGTGGTCGCACCGATGAACGTCACCTCACCATTTTCGACAAAAGGGAGCACTGCATCCTGCTGGCTTTTATTAAAGCGATGGATCTCGTCGATGAACAGTATTGTGCGTTGTCCGGTCTCTTTACCACGCCTGCGTGCTTCGTCAACCACCTTGCGCAGGTCAGCCACACCGGCGGTAACCGCACTCATGTGTACATAATAAGAGCTCGATACATTGGCTATTACCTGCGCCAGTGTCGTCTTGCCGCTGCCCGGGGGACCCCATAGAATTATCGACGGTAGCTGGTCTGCTTCAATGGCCTTTCGCAGTACTTTACCTTCGCCGATAATATGCTGCTGACCGACATATTCACTGAAATTACGCGGGCGCATGCGCGCGGCCAGGGGCATGGCTGATTTGGGAGGTGGTCCTGCTTTGTCCCCGGCGGCCTTTTTACCATGTAGATCAGGAGAGCCGAGGTCGAAGAGAGTCATGGCGACTGTGTCTCTCGCTTTTTGAGGTCCGGCGCCATTATGGAAGCCCGTTCATAATAGTCTTTGATTTTCTCCAGGTAGTTTATCCTGGAAGCCACCAGCGTAACCGCTGCGTGATCTTTTACACCGTAGAAATCTCCTCCCCTCACCTCACCGTTATTGGTTAGTTCGCGGAGCCTGTTTCCCACTGACCTGGTCATGTTAATATTGGCATTTTTACTTGGCACGCACATCAGGTATAAAGCCTTACGGGCATTTTCCAGTTTGCAGTCTATCGAGAAATGGCTCAAAGCGGCACTCATCGCTTCCATGGCCTTCACGGTTTCTTCACCTTTATGTTCGAAATTATCGCGATTTTTAAACAGGGACAAGCCGCCGGAAGATATCTGAGCTGTACCGTAACCGATGGCTGTCCAGCCATTGAGCGATTGTACAATATCACCGATGCCTATGTTGCTTGTTCCCAGGAATTTGGGGTCAACTTTTTCACTGGCGCGAAGTAACTCAAAGAATGGCGTCACAATTTCGCGGTTAACGGCATCGTTGCTGGCAGCCGACTTTATACTGGCTTCGGACCTGACTTTCTCATTGTCGAACAAAAATACCGCGTCCGCCGTTTTGTCGATGGATTTCAAACATAGAGCTGTGTTGTAAACACTTGTTGGGATATTGCTTTCAGCGCTTAAGGGAAGCACGATCAGGGCATAAACCGGTTTATTAACATACCTTTCCTTCAGTTTCCGGGCCAGGATCGATATTCCGCCGGAACCTATAAAGCCGGCGCTGCCCGCCACCAGCATAAAGGCATCCGTCTCGAAGAACTCCCCTGCCCTCATGGTGGCAATGATGCGGTCGCCGTTGGCCTTCATCAGCTCAGCCCCTATCTCAGATTCCTTACCGGAAGAAGAGGGCGCAGGCAATTGTATGGTAAGAAGCTTGTCTCCAACCTTGCGCAGTGCGTTCAAAGCTACCAAGTCGTCGTTGATGGCATAAGACCGTACAATTACTTCTACCCCGGTCTCGGACCTGGCCCTGCTATTAAGGCGGACAAATTCCGCTGCAATATTGCTGCCACAATCACCGATGCCGATTACTACCAACTTCATATGATCGGCCTCCTATTTGTTATATAACATAACAAATAGACAGGACTATTACAACCGCTATTTATTTACTACTTGTATCTATTGACTTTGAAGCGATAAAGTTTGACAGGCTCGGTGCTGGAAATGCCGCCTTTCTGCAAGCATATATCTATTTGCGTCTGTACGTCTTTAACACCTGCCAGGTCGGGTAATAGCAAGCCACGCCTGTAGCCGCACTGAACAATTAAACCGTACTTCTTGGGATCAAGCTCAGCCTTGCTCTTCACCGGCTCCGGGGGTGTCAATACATCCACGCTGTACTCCAGATCAGCCAGCTCATCAGGCCTGACAGGGTCAAACCTCGGGTCCCTGACCGCCGCAGAAATGGCATTCTGTATAATTTCTTCGGCGACATTCGACTGGATTGGCTCGGACGTGCCTATACAGCCCCGCAATTGCCCATGTCTTTTGAGGGATACGAAGACGCCTGCCTCTGTTTTCATTTCCGGCGACAGCTCCTGTACCCTGACCAATTCATGGTTTTTCACATAGCTTTCCACAGCTTTTTTTGCCAGTTGGACCAGCGGATGCATTTCCTTATTCATATCTGCATTCCTACCTGCTGATTATTATGCCGGCATATCCTACTACACTCGAGAAGTCCCCTGAAGTGTCGCCACTTGTCATGTATTTAACCAACTCAGTCTTCCTTGCTCCCAGGTCTTTGGCAGCGGTGATGAGACTTATAGCCGGAGCATAACCGCACATTGTGATGTTGTACCGTTCAATGCGTTTTACAAGTTCGGCCGTATCCAGGTCGAGGATGGCTTCAATAGCTTTTTTATCTTTTTCCTTCGCCTTCTCGTGTGGTTCGTAGTGCGTCATATCACTGCTCGCTACAATCACTGCGTCATTGCCGGACTTTTTCAACACCTTTGCTATCGCACGTCCTATCTCCTCGTATATCGGCGGTGCGGCCTGTGACAGTACGATAGGAACTATCATTATGTCAGGCTTGAAATACTGCAAAAACGGCACCTGTACTTCAAGGGAATGTTCATAGCGGTGAGCCAGACTGTCTTCCTCGAGATTATCGGATGCTTCTAAAATAGCCTGTGCCATCTCGGTATTGATTTCTACTTCTCCCATTGGAGTTTTCCAACTCCCGCCTGTCATAATACTTAAATGCTTGCCCATTCCGCGGTGATTAGGCCCTATCAGGATAAACGTATTTTTAAATTTTATACGGGAGAATACAGCGCCCGCCACGGGCCCCGAGTAAATATAGCCGGCATGGGGAGATACAACGCCTATGGCATCCACTTTGGCGGCTTCTTTATCCACCATGAATTTGATCGTTTCCTTCAATTCCTTGGGCCAGGCCGGGTAGAACTGGCCTGCAACAGCGGCTTCCCTGATCATTTTATTACCCCCGTCTTTAGCGAACTCCTGATATTTAAATCGGCGCCACAGTAAGCGCAACATGAGTCCTTTACACCCGACACTCTGGTGTTGTAGCCTATCCTCTCAATAACGATCTTGCCGCAATTGTAGCAGACCGTATTTTCATGAGCATTACCCGGTACATTGCCCATGTATATAAATCGCAGACCGGCTTTCGTACCTATTTTGTAAGCTTTCTCTAACGTGGACATGGGAGTTGGCGGCAGATGCGCCATATCCCGGTATGGGTGAAAACGGGTGATATGCCAGGGCGTTAGCTCACCCAGTTTTTCCTTGATCCAGTGGGCAATGCCGGATAACTGCTCATCGTCATCGTTCATGGTTGGAATTATGTTGGTAACCACCTCGACATGCATGTTCCAATTATGCCTTGCCCTCTCCGCCACGTCGAGAATGCTGCGCCAGTTGGAAATTTTAGCCAGGTCCCGGTATAGCTTGTCAGAAAAGCCTTTGACATCGACGCGCCAGGCATCCAGGTGGGGGCCGAGCAGGTCAAGCGCTTCGGGAGTAGCATAGCCGTTGGTGACAAATGCAGTATAAAGGCCGTTTTCATGCGCCAGCCTGGCTGAATCCAAAGTATATTCCAACCAGATGACCGGTTCATTGTAAGTCCAGGCCAGGCCTGTACATTTCCGGCTTTTCGCCATTCGCACAGCTTCCTCCGGTTGAATTTCACGGATGCTCTTAAGAACTTTGTCCGGTTCTTCAACGCAAGCTATTTCCCAGTTCTGGCAGTGCAGGCAATGGTAATTACAGCCGATTCCGCCAAAGGATAGTACAGAACTGCCCGGGAAGAAATGAAATAGAGGTTTTTTCTCGATTGGGTCAGCGGCCAGTGAGGAGACTTTGGCGTAATTCAACGGCACGACCGACCAGTTTTCATTCCGCCTTACTCCGCACACACCTGTCTTGCCGGGGTTTATAACGCACCGCCACAAGCAGACGTTACAACGCACGCGTTGCCCATCCAGTTTATCGTAAAGCAGTCCCTCCGCCATGACCATCTCTCCTCGATCAAATTATAGCACTTGCTACGATATCGCATTGCGCCCCAATAATAACGCAAGATCGATAGCCTCGGCGGTTAATTGGACAATGTAATTTATCAGCTCCGATTTTTTCATTGCTTCTCAGGAGAAAGAGATATTGCTAATGATTTAGCATGTTTATATGAAAACGGGCCATATTTAAGGGTTCCATCAATTCTAAATATGTGGTTCTATCTTTGACATTAGATTCAGTCTTCTGTTAAAATTCCGATTTGGTCGGATTGAGTGAAATCCAACCCACAGTTTTCAGTGGATGGGCGGGCAAGCGGTTCGAAATGAGTATTTCTGTGTTAGTATGCTGCCCGTTCGGCTGTGCCGAATTAAATTAAATTCAAAGGAGGCCTTATGAAAGTTACTTTCAGCGTGATCAAGGCTGATATCGGAGGATGGGTTGGACATTCCAGTATGCATCCCGACTTAATGGCCGAAGGTGAAAGATGCCTGGCCAAGGCCAAGAAATCAGGGCTTCTCATTGACTACCATGTAACCAAATGCGGTGACGACCTGCAGTTCATAATGACGCATGTGCACGGCACCGACGACAAGAAAATCCACAAACTGGCCTGGGACACATTCATAAATTGCACCGCTATTGCAAAGAAACTGAAGCTTCACGGCGCCGGCCAGGATTTGCTTTCCGACGCTTTTTCCGGCAATGTGAAAGGACAGGGCCCCGGCGTGGCCGAGATGGTCATTGATGAGCGCGAAGCTGAGCCTGTGATCGTATTTATGGCCGACAAGACCGCTTCCGGCGCATGGAACTTGCCTCTGTATCACATTTTCTGTGATCCCTTCAATACCATCGGCCTGGTTATCTCATCCAATATGCACAGTGGCTTCAAGTATGAGGTCCACGACGTCAAAGAGAGTAAGAAAATAGTCTTCAACTGCCCCGAGGAGATCTACGATATGCTGGTCTTTATCGGATCGCCTTCAAGGTACTCGGTCAAGGCCGTCTACTCCCGCGAGACCGGTGAGATAGCCGCCAGTTCGTCCACCCAGAAGCTCTCTATGCTGGCAGGACGCTACGTTGGCAAAGATGATCCGGTATGTATCGTCAGGGCACAGGGTATTTTCCCGGCGGTCGGCGAGGTATTGGAACCTTTTGCCCGCCCGCATATAGTTGAGGGCTGGATGCGCGGTTCACACCACGGCCCCCTCATGCCTGTGTCAGTAAGCGACGCCGTTCCAACACGTTTCGACGGTCCTCCCAGAGTGATAGCAGCCGGCTTTCAGCTTGCCAATGGCAAACTGGTCGGCCCGGTAGACATGTTCGCCGACCTGGCATTCAATAATGCCCGTCAGCAGGCCCTCGATATGGCCGACATGCTGAGAAGGCATGGTCCGTTCGAACCGCACAGGCTTCCGCTGGAAGAAATGGAATATACCACCATGCCCCAGGTCATGAAGAAGCTTGCCGGACGGTTCAAGAAAATATAGTTAACATATGCCCAGGCTGCTTCTGGCGACCACTAACCGCGGCAAAGCCGCTGAATACGATGTCCTGTTTAAAGGACTGGATTTCGAGCTGGTGACGCTCGACAAGATTGGTATCAACCAGGAAGCGCCGGAAGATTATTCTACTTTCGAAGAGAATGCCCGCTCAAAGGCCGAATTCTATTCGGCCTTGAGCGGGCTTATTACTGTAGCTGACGATTCCGGGTTGGAAGTTGATGCGCTCGGCGGAGAACCCGGTATACGCTCATCCCGTTATGCCGGGGATAACGCCACCGACACCGACCGCGTTAACTTTTTACTCAACAAGCTCCGGCATGTACCCCAGGAGAAGCGTACCGCAAAATTCAGGTGCGTGATAGCTGTTGCCATCCCCGGCAGCAGCACAAAGACATTCGAGGGTGAATGCAGGGGCTGTATCGCTGTAAAGCCCAGGGGAGAAAACGGGTTCGGTTACGATCCTATTTTTTACCTCCCCGAATACGGTAAGACCATTGCCGAAGTCATGCCTGAACTGAAAAATGAAATTAGCCACAGGGGCAGGGCAGCCCAAAAAGCACGTCCGCTGCTGAAAAGTCTTTCGAGCAATTAACAATAGCTTATGCCCGGCTTTTACTCTCAACCTGGCACTAATGGTGTTTGCCCGGCAACCACAATAAGATAGTATACTATTAGTGTTTTTCATTAATTTCTCAGAATAAGGAGCGGTCAGATGCCGGAGAATTATTCAGCCCTATTTCAACCCTTCAAAATTGGCAAAATGGAGGTAAAGAACCGCCTTTCTGTGCCTCCCATGGGCACTGGCTTCGCCGCTGATGACGGCGGGGTTTCAGAGCGCCTCATACAATATCATGAGCAACGGGCCAAAGGAGGCTTCGGCCTGATTATAGTTGAAGTATCAGCAATAGACGGGGAGAGGGGATTGGGCAGCAGTCATCAGTTGTGTCTGTACGATGACAAATTTATACCGGGATTTAAAAAGCTGGCGGATTCGGTACATAAATACGGTACAAAACTGGCAGTCCAGCTTTATCACCCGGGCCGCAGTACATTCTCCTTTTTCCTGAAGGATAAACCTCCGGTCGCTCCTTCCGAGGTTCCCGACCCCATCATGCGCCAGGTGCCGCATGCCCTCACTATCGATGAGATTAAAGCCCTGGTTGAAAAATTCGCCCAGGGGGTACGTCGCGTCAAGGAGGCGGGATGTGATGCTGCCGAGTTCCACGGCGCCCATGGTTACCTGATATCGGAATTTATGTCCGCTTATGCCAATAAACGTACCGACGAATACGGGAGCGGCTTTGAGGGCTCCCTGCGCTTCCCGTTGGAGATAATAAAACGGTCGCGTGAGCTGGTTGGCGCGGATTTTCCGCTTTTATTCCGCATCAGCGCCGATGAGATGGTACCGTTGGGCCGTACAGTCCCCGAGAGTATCGAAATGATGAAGCGCCTGGTGGCAGCAGGCATTAACGCCATTGACGTTTCTATCGGCGTACCTGAGTCCAGTCAATTCACCAGCGCCCCGCCGGATATGCCTCAGGGCTTCAACGCTGAAACGTCGGTTAAATTCAAACAGGCGCTCAACGCAGCCGTTTTAGTAGCCGGCCGTATTAATGATCCGGCCGTTGCAGAAGATATCATCAAATCCGGCAAAGCCGATATCGTCCATATAGGGAGGCAGTCCCTTGCTGATCCTGACTGGCCATTAAAAGTCCAACAAGGGCGCACACAGGACATTGTAAAATGTCTTTCGTGCAACGAGGCTTGCATAGAAGGTCTGGCTATATGGCTCAGGCCATCCATATCCTGTGTACAGAACCTGGCGGTCGGCAGGGAAGGGCAATACGCTCAACCAAAGACAGCCAAACCTAAGAATGTATTGATCGCCGGTGGCGGACCGGGCGGATTGGAGGCAGCGCGCACTGCTGCATTGCGCGGCCACAGAGTTACCCTGTATGAAAAAGATGGATACCTGGGAGGGCAGACCAAGCTGGTCGCTATACCTCCATCCAAGGCCGTCTACCAGGAGGTGGCCCGGTCCAGGATAGCCGCCATAAAAGAACTCGGCGTTGACATTCACGTTGGCAAGGCCCTGACTATCGACAAGATAAAGGAGATCAAACCCGATGTGCTGATTATTGCCACCGGCTCTGAACCGGCTATCCCCAATATACCCGGCATTAGCCGTAAAAACGTAATCAGCGCACGAAAAGCATTGTCCACTGAAGTCGAGGGAGACAGCGTCTTGGTCATCGGTGGAGGGCTGGTCGGCTGCGAAACAGCGGACTATCTGGCAGGACAGGGTAAAAAAGTGACTATCGTAGAAATGCTCAAAAGCACTGCTAAAGACATTGGCCCGGCAGCCCGCTTTTTCTTGAGGAAACGGCTCAAGGAAAACCACGTAGCTATAATGACTCAGACAACGGTAAAATCGGTAGCAGACGATGGAGTTTTATTAGGTACCCTTAACGGTGAGCAGAAGATTGGCCCATTCGACATCATTGTTCTGGCCGCCGGCGCAACTTCTATACGTGACCTTGAAGAACAAGCTCGTAAATTTGTACCCGAGGTCTACGTGATAGGCGACGCTGCCAAACCCGGCAAGATACTCGCTGCGGTTGAGCAGGGAGCAGAGACAGCGCTCAAGCTGTAGATTGACCTTTTCGCGAAAAGTGCTAAAATTATCGGCCAGTTACACTATTTTGTTAAAATATTGTTAATATATACTTATGGATTTTTCACATAGTCCTGTAAAAATACAAAATGACGCTGGCAGGTGGTTTGTGGTGGTGAGTAATGTAGATGGCGGCTATCTGGTGCGCGACGCCGTTACCAGCGACCTGGTCTACATCAAACACTGCGATATCGCATGCAGCGACGATGTAGAAGCCGGTCAATAAATCGTCATTGAATCCACCAGACCGCCACAGGCGCCGTCTTAAATTCTAACAGCCTTAAGATTTGACACAAGACTGACTCGCTGATATATTTATACGGTTATTGTTTTTTCACAGGATTGAGGATATGAGCAACTATGCAATCGTAACAGCCGCTGGCAAACAGTTCAGGGTCAGGACCGGTCAGGTCATTAACTCTGAATTGCTTCATATAGAAAAGGGCAAAGACGTGGAATTAAGCCCCGTTCTTATGATATCCGATGGAGAAGAATTAATTATTGGAAGCCCTGACATAAAGGGCGCCAAGGTAATCGCTACCTGCTTGGAAGAAGGCAAAGCCGCTAAGATCATTGTTTTCCGTTATAAGAACAAGGTTCGCTCCCGCCGCAAGACGGGCCACAGGCAGCCCTACACCCGGTTGCTTATCAAAGAAATTGTGAAACCCGGCGGCAAGATTGCCAAGAAGGCCCCCAAGGCCAAGGCAGCAACTGGAGGTGAGAACTAATGGCACATAAGAAAGGCGGCGGCAGTACACATTGCGGCCGAGATAGTCAATCCAAACGGCTCGGCGTAAAACGTTTTGGCGGAGAGGCAGTACATGCCGGCACCATTATAATAAGGCAACGCGGTACTCAAATACACCCCGGGACGAATGTAGGCTGCGGCAGAGATTATACGCTCTTTGCCAAGATTGACGGCTTTGTTAAATTCGAGCCCCATGCAAAGAATAAGAAAAGGGTTAGCGTATACCCAGGATAACAGGCAATGAAAGAGAAGATTCACCCGAAATATTTCCCGGAAGCCAACGTCACTTGCTCTTGCGGTAACACATTTACTACAGGTTCCACCAGGCAAACGCTCAAAGTGGAGTTGTGTAATAAATGTCACCCGTTCTTCACCGGCGAGCAGAAGATTATAGACACTGCAGGCCGTGTTGAGCGCTTCAACAAGAAATATAAGCGGGAAAAGAAAGCATAATTAGGATTTAAAGTAGGCAACCAAAAGGGGCGGACATCAAGCCGCCCCTTTTTATTAGATTAATGAATAAAGAAAGACCTTTTAATTACGGCGGACAGGCAGTCATGGGAGGCGTTATGATAAGGGGCCGCAACAGCACCGCTATGGCGGTGCGTAAACCTGACGGGACCATCAATATCTCCAACCATCCCCTGGCTATGCTTTATAAAGGCAAATGGCGAGATATCCCCCTTATAAGAGGGATAATAGTGCTTATAGAATCGGTGGTCCTGGGGACAGGAGTCCTGATGGATTCGGCGCAGATTATTACGGAAGACGAGAATGAAAAAATCACGCCGGGTATGATGTGGGGTAGTGTCATACTGGGAGTAGTCTTGGCGGTGGCACTATTTTTCGTTCTGCCCTTATTAATCGTACGTTTTTTCGACACCTTTATTCCGTCCTCCGTAGTGAGCAACCTGATCGAAGGGGTGGTCCGTATACTATTTTTCATTATTTATCTTGCTTTGATCGGAAGAATGCAGGATATAAGAGAGATCTTCGCCTACCATGGCGCCGAACATATGTCCGTCAACGCCTATGAAGCTGGCGCACCACTGGAGGTAAACTCGGTGAAAAAATATTCAACGGCCCACACACGTTGCGGGACCAGTTTCCTGCTGGTTGTGCTGGTTATAGCCATCGTGGTATTCGCCTTGATCGGCCGCCCGTCGATCTGGATCAGCATAATATGGCGCATCATATTAATCCCGGTCATCGCCGCAATCAGTTATGAATTGATAAAACTTGAAGCTAATTATAGCCGTAACAGGTTCGTAGGTTGGATGCTCACACCTGGCCTGTGGTTGCAGGCAATGACCACACGTAAGCCATCCGACAGTCAGCTTGAAGTAGCCATTTCTGCTATGAAAAAAGCACTGGACACCGACGGCATCATTCTTCCCGGAAATCCCGCTCCGACTCACTAGTCCGCATACGCGTCCCTCTTGACAGGGCTTGTCATAAAACTTATCATCATGAAGTACTATGTGCGGAGTATATTCCGGGGAGGTAATTAATGTATTCTAATCTACTTGTCCCACTTGATGGTTCCGCATTGGCCGAATGCGTAATTTCACATGTTCAGGCCCTTGCCAGCGGTTCCGAAAACGTGGCTATCACTTTTCTCTATGTTGTGCAGCCATTGGATGCCCCCATGGTGAAGACAGTCTACAAGAAAAAAATCGAGACAGAGGCCAGGGCAGCCGCTCAGTCATACCTTAAGAAGCTCTGTTCCAAGGCCGTATTCAAGGACAATTCGTCAGGCAAGGTCTTGACCGGCAAACCGGCGGATATCATTGTCGAATATGCTGCAGCAAATAACATGGATCTTATTGTTATGGCCACCCATGGACGTTCAGGTCCTGGCAAATGGTTTTACGGGAGCGTGGCTGAGAAGGTAGTACACTCTTCGAAAGTACCCATCTGGCTTGTGAAAGCGGCAAGCTGCCAGATGTCATACGGACACAGAAAGTTGACTGTACTGGCCCCGCTTGACGGTTCAAAAGTGGCCGAATCGGTATTGCCTCACCTTAAAGAATTGCACAAACAACTACCGGATAATAAGTTGGATATCGTTTTGATGCGGGTATGCGAGATATTCTCCCCGCCGATTACATATCCGCCCCCCATGGCCATGAGTTGGGATGAATATCTTGATTTTGAGAAGGCCAGGTGTAAGGAGATATGCCGGAACTATCTTTCAGAAGTCCAGAAAAAGCTGAGTAAGAACCGGCTGAAAACACGGACTGAAATACCGGAAGGTAATCCTGCTGAAAAACTTATTAGCTACGTAAATAAGAGTCCCGTTGACCTTGTCGTCATGTCCACCCACGGCCGTACCGGGATAAGCAAATGGGCTTTCGGTAGCATAGCTGAGAAAGTGCTGAAGGGAGCCGACTGCCCGATACTGTTAATTCGCGCAAAGTAACGGATATATTCAAAACAATAAATACTAATTAAAGCAGGAGGATTACCTATGGAAATCTCTCTTAAGGGGAAAGTCGCCATCGTGACCGGGGCCAGCCGGGGCATTGGGAAGGCCATCGCCCTGGAAATGGCAAAGTCCGGTGCGGACCTGGTCGTAGTCAGCCGAAAAATTGCGGACCTTGAAAAAACTGCCGATGAGATCAAAGCTATGGGCAGGAAGGCAATCCCTGTAGCGGCTCATATAGGACGGCTGGAGGATATAGCCACGGTGGTGGCGAAAGCCAAAGAAGCCTACGGAAAGATCGATATCCTGGTCAACGACGCTGCAACCAACCCGACCATGGATTCGGCCCTTGATGCCACGGACCGCGCCTGGGATTCCATCATGAACCTCAATCTTAAAGGTCTCTTTTTCCTGGCGCAGGCGGTAGCGAAAGTGATGAAAGAACACGGCGGTGGTGTTATCATCAATGTATCTTCCGTAGCAGGTGTGACACCCGATATTCTACCCATCTACTCCATTAGTAAGGCGGGAGTAAATATGGCAACCAAGGTAATGGCCCAGCAATGGGCGCCATATGGCATCAGGGCCAACACCCTCTCCCCCGGCCAGACCAGAACCCAGTTTAGCGAAGCGCTATGGGGCAATCCTGACATATACAAGGTCATAATGGACCGGACTCCATTGAAGCGCATAGCCGACCCACAGGACATGGCAAACGCAGCAGTGTTTCTGGCCTCCGACAAGTCAAGTTTCATCACAGGCCAAAACTTTCTCGTCGATGGAGGGTTATCCATTTAGCTGCAGGCTAAATAACCAAAAATATTACGTATTATTGAAGTAGGAGGCGCTATGATTACGTCAAGCGAATACCGGAAAAGGCTGAGTAAGATGAGGCGCAATATCTACAACAATGGTAAGCTCATTGACCGCGACTATAAGTACCTCCAGGGTGCGGCCAATGTCCTCGCCAAGACCTATGACATGATCACCGACCCCGAATTTAAGGACTACGAGGACATACTGACTGCAACCTCGCATTTGACCGGCGAAAAGATAAGCCGTTTCACACATGTCCACCGTAGCATAAAAGATCTGCTTTGTAAGCAGAAGATGACCAGGCTCACTTCTCAGCAGGTAGGGGGATGTATCGCCCGGTGCATGGGCATCGATTCAACCAATGCCCTTTCTGTAATCACTTACATGACCGACCAAAAGTACGGCACAGAGTATCATAAGCGGTTCGAAAAATGGCTGAAGGACTTCCAGACCAACGACCGTACGTCATGCTGCGCCCAAACAGACGTCAAGGGCAACCGTCCATGGAGACCCCACGAACAGAAAGACCTGGACCTTTATTTGCGTGTCGTTGAGAAAAAAAGCGATGGCATTGTTGTGCGCGGTGCCAAGGTCCACAACTCCTACGCTCCCGTGGTTGAGCAGATAAATGTCATTCCGACCAGGGCACTTACTAAAGAGGAGGGTGACTGGGCGGTGGCCTTCACCATTCCTGCGGACGCAGAGGGCGTTAAGCAGATAGTAAGCATCGCCATGCCTGAGACACCTATAAATTACACCGGCCCCGGTCCATGGGGAGGCGCAGATTCTATGACCGTCTTCGATGACGTCTTTGTTCCATGGGAACACGTATTCCTGTGTGGGGAGTCCGATATGGGCAGCTATCTTGCCCTGATGTTCGCACTTTATCACCGCCATAGCTACACAGGGTGCAAGCCGGCCATGACGGACGTGCTTACCGGCGCAGCCGCGCTGATGGCAGAAGTCAATGGAATTGAAAAGGAACCTCATGTAAAGGAACGGCTGGTAGAGCTCATTTCAACCTCCGAGCTCTGCTACGGCACCGGTATCGCAGCGGCCGTCAATGCCACCAAATCGCCATCAGGTACATTCATTCCGGATATTACATACTGCAACGTGAGCCGCAGGCACGCCGGTCTCAATATTTACCACGAATACGAAGCCGTGGCGGACCTGGCCGGCGGCATGCCAGCTACTATGCCGCGCTCGGGTGATTGGCTCAGCGAGGAAACAAAACCTTTCATAGAAAAATACATGTCGCGCAATCCCAACGTGAACGTGCAGGATGTAATTAAAGCGTTTGCCTGGGTACAGAACATTACCTGCTCTGAACTGGCTGGGGTAATGCAATACGCCGGGATACACGGCGGGGGCTCACCCCGGATGGAACAAATTGCCATAATGGGCGCCTATAATATTGAAAATACCAAGAACCTGGCCAAGCGTCTGGCTGGCATTAAGACAGACAAACCTTATACTTTCGATAGGCTTGGGAATATTCCCGACCTGTAAGGGCTCAGAACAATCAAGCTGTAGACCACCATAGAAAGATGGTCGGTCGACCGACCATCTTTCTATTTTCCCCAGATATAACTGTGTATTTAAATATTCATAAAAGCAGACCTCTAAAAATACGCATATTTAATTGACATCTTATGTTATAATAGCTTCATCAGAATAAGGAGGTGGTAATGAAGTCCAAGGGCACGATTCTGTCATTAATGGTTGTTCTCACACTTTTAGCCGTGGTGATAGTAAATGGCTGCGCGGCTCCATCCGGTGGGAAAGCCCCCATCGTGATTGGCTACGTAGGCGATGTCTCATCACCGGGCACCAAACCCTGCATGGATGTCCAGCAGATGGCGGTGGATGAAATTAATGCAGCGGGCGGTATTCTAGGCAGGCCGGTGAAGTACGTGATCGAGGACGGCAAGGGCGACACGTCCATGACCGTTGCAGCCGTACAACGGATGCTGCAGGGTGATCACGCCGTCTTCTACTCCGTCGAAGGTAGGACTGAGATAGCACTCCCTGCCAAGCAGGAATCCATCCTGCTTTATAAGGATTTCCCGCACATAATGGATGCCAACGGTGCCAGCGGTGTGGAAGTCACACAGTCGGTACTGGCGAACTACGACAAGGAAAAAATGATCTTCCGCATGTTCAACCCCGAGCCCGGGCATTATGCCTGGTCGAGCCTAATATTCTCGATGTCCAATCCGCAGAGTAGCGTGGCATTGAAGGGATTTGCCCCTAAAAAATGGGCCATCCTTTATGAAAACCTGGCCTGGACGCTTTTATTCCGCAACGGCGCGCCTGACTACAAGCTTACTAGCTGGGATCAAATGGCCAAGGATGACGATGGCATTGACGTAGTTTACAGCAAGCCCATCAGCGCCAGGACTGGAATGTACCTCCCTCTGCTTGATGCTATCTCTAAATCGGGCGCTGACATGATCTTCGTGGTGTCAAGCTGGTTCACCGATACCGAGGTATTCACCAAGCAATGGGCTGACTCACCCGCCAAAGACATAGAGATCTATCTTTACGGCGGCGTCAACCAGACACATGATTTCTGGCAGTTGACCGGCGGCAAGTGCCTCGGAGCGCTTACAGCATCTTACGAAACACCGATCACCGATGTAAATATGGCATTCGTGACCAAAGCAAGGGCAAAGGGCATTCCTGTTCAAATGTCAGTCAACTGTGCGTATGATGACGTCTACCTGTTCAAGAAAGCCGTTGAGGATGCAGGCGGGGTTGATAACGTCGACAAGCTTATTAGCTCATTTGAGACCGTGTCGTGGGACGGAACTCTCGGCAATGAACACGTGGAAATGACAAAGGTCCCGGGTTTCTTCCATTCCCGCGCGGCCGCCGATCCCAATAATCCCAAGAAAATTATACCTGGCGCTATGGGCATTGGCATGGCACAGTTCCAGGCCAACGGCGAAATGGTGCCGATGTACCCCGAGAAATATGCTCAGCTTGATAAATACCTGACGCCTGCGCAGCTTCGCGCTGCAGCCGGAGCTAAATAATAAAGGGAGGAATATGCTGCTTTGAAGAAATTATATCTGCCATTTGCACTTCTTATGATCGCCGTCCTGCTCGGCACGGCAGCTTGCGCTCCCTCCGAGCTTAAACCGGTTACGGTCGGACTCAGCTATATCTCCAACGAGTGGCAAGGCGAGGAAACCATTATCGCTGATTCCCTCTTCACTTTCAACAACCCGAATAACTACCCGGTTTCACTCGACGCATTCAACTATACAATCTATCTCGCAGACCAGTCGATCACACTGAAGACCGTCGCGCCCGGGGTCATGATACCAGCCAACGGCACCATATCCCTGACTTACGTAAACGTGCTGCCGTTCACCGGTTTCGGTGGAGTCGCCTTCGAGGGCTACTATATGGGTAAGTCCATGGCGTACGTCCCGGCACATATCGCTGGCGCTGCTCCCTGGAAGCTCCTTGGCGGCAAGGAACCCAACCTCTGGTCCTTCGCCGCCCTGGCTATCTTACCCACACTTAGAAGCGGACCCGCTCCCGCTGACCTCGTTAGCGGGGTTGCTGACAACAACACCGCCGCCGCCATTTATATTAAGGCACGCGGCACGATCGACGCCGTCCAGGGCGCGATGGACAAGGCCTGGGCATCCTATCCTACCGGCCCCTGTGCCTACAAGGTCGTCGGCAAAGCCACCATCTCAACCCCGAATATCGCTCAGTCCGTGGATACTCCTTTCACCTTTACCTACACCAAGCCGTAAGCCACCCAATCAGCCACTATACGAGGCGCCCCGATTATCATCGGGGCGCCTCTATTTTCACATGATCCGGCAAATGACTCAGTCTGAAAAAAAGTATGGGCCCATCATAAGGCCCTCCCTTTAATATACTGCCCTTGCCGTATTATTTCAGGTATTTATCACGTATAAAATCATTATCCTGTCCGATGCCGCATTTGACCCATTTTACACGCGGTGGGGACTCCGACATTTTTATGAAATTGACCGGCATTGTGAACTTGCCCAGGGTTGCGTCCTCGAACTCTTTGAAGTCCTGACGCTTGAGCCAGTGTGGGTTTTGTATCGTAGTAGAAGGCTTCTGCACCTTCATTATGATAGGAACACCGCCGCCGCGCCACTTGGAGCGGGCAGATTTAATGCTGTATTCCAGGGCCATTTTAACCAGCTCATCCGCGGTATGCTTGATCGTCTCATCTTCTATGATCTTATATAACTGCTCGATCTGCGCGAGTATGTCCGGTATGCGGTCGAAGGTAAAGCGCCAGTCATCCTCATGTTTCCATATATTAAGGATCTTAAGCAAGGCTCTGAAATCGTGGTCCCTTGAAGCAGCAATCGCTACAATACCGTCTTTGCTCTTCCAAAAACCGTACGGATACAGGCAGAAGTCGTGTCTCCCGATCCTCGGCCTCGCCTTGTCCCAGGTAAAGCCGATCGTCACAGGATAGCCTACCAGCGAAACGTACGAATCGGCTGTTGCGATATCCACCATTTGCCCTTCACCGGTCTCACGGGTGTAATAACGTGCAATTGCGCCACCCAGGGCAGCCTCAACGCCGGAGATATACCATCCCAGCCAGACGCCGGCCTTCAACGGCCAGTTCCACGGCTCCCCAGATCCAGGCATATCGCCAATATTGGCGGGTACACCCGAGGCCGCCTGCGCAGTAATATCAGAATCAGGAACGTTAACCATTTCCTGGGCTTTCTTTCCATATTGCCCATACGGGCTAATCGCTATGTAAACAAGGCTGGGATTGATTTCGCTTAACTGCCGGTAGCCAATACCCCAGGCATCCATTTTGCCAGGTGCATATGTCTCAATGACCACATGTGCCTTTTTTACCAGCTTTTTAAACTCATCACGCCCCGCCTCATTTCTCAGGTCTAGGGTCATATAATGTTTATTGCGTGCCTCCATAATGAATGGCACACCAACCCCGTTACGATTGACCCCGTATGGTGTAATTTTCCTTGACGGGTCGCCTTCGGGAGGTTCGATCTTTATTACCTCAGCGCCAAATTCAGCGAAAACGCTCGAGCAGATATCACCGGATAAATTCGCATAACTCACATCTAGAACTACCGCATCATCGAGCACCTCTGGTCTCCCTTCGGGGCTCATCATTGTTTTCAGGAACATCTCACGTTCCTTGCGGCTGCCACCGTACCTTACGAGGATTTGCTCTTTATTTTTATCACTCATATCTGTGTCCTAATTATTTCTCACTTGTAATTGAACATCGGGTCCTTCGAGATATCATAGTAGACAGGAGGTTTGATACCCGGTCGATCATCCCAGTTTCCGATAACCCTTTCCTTCTCAAGCCGCTGTATTTCTTCATCTGAATAACCGAGCATTGTCTTTAGAACATAGCGGTTGTGATAGCCCAGCGGTCTCGCCAGCCATTTAATCCTGCCAGGGGTCTTACTCAGCATAGCCGATGGACCTGGCAGCATCAACGTACCATACATCTCGTCGGTGAAAACGATCACGCTACCCCGTTCCTGCCGCCACTCATCATAGGTGATTTCATAATCATCCTCGACCTGTGCAATTGCGAAATGGTGTTCTTTCGCCAACTCCACCAGGTTATCTATTGTGCTGCAGCCAACCCACTTCGCAGTAATGTCATAGAGCTCTTTAGCGTTCTCCGCCTTTAATCTTTCAAACGTATCCTTGTATTTATTGACCAGGTCCGGTCTTTCCATAGCTTCACAAAGACCTTTATATTGCTCATCTGTCGCTGCCGCAATAGCTACAAATTTGCCTTCACTAGATTTGAATATACCTGACGGAGCCATCGTTGGATCGGTATTGCCAACGCGCCCAAGGTCCTCATTGGTAATACTCTCATAGGTAAAATTGGGCATAATCCTCATGAGGGCTTCCGCCTGCGCCAGGTCGATATATTGACCCTTGCCAGTCTTCTTGCGGTAATTCAGCGCCATTATTACAGCCAATGCCCCAATATTTCCCGGGAGGAAATCGCCCACATAGTCCGGCAGCTTGTAATATTTGTCAGTTTCTGGATAACCCGTCAGGGAGATCACGCCGCTGGCTGCCTGCGCCAGCAGGTCCCATCCAGGGAAAAATCTCATCGGCCCGTATTGCCCGTAGGTGGCACAGCTAATGTAAATAATGCCGGGGTTAACTTTACTAAGCTGGCTGTATCCGATTCCCCATGTATCCGTTGTCCCGGCGGCAAAATTCTCCACCACCACATCTGCCTTTTCCGCCATCTTCAGGATTATCTCTTTCGCTTTGGGTAGTTTAAGGTTAAGTGCGAAGAAATATTTACCGTATTGTACAAAGTGGAAACAAACGCTGGAATGCCTCCAGAAATTGCCCCAGTACACACCGAAGCGCCATAGGTCCCCCACCCAGGGCAATTCAAATTTAATTACTTCTGCACCGTACTGTCCCAATATCTTGGCAGCGGTGGGGCCGTAGACTACGTGAGTAAAATCCAATACCCTGAGACCTTTGAATACTTCCGGCTTCTCTTTCGTTTTCGATGGATCGAATAGCTTTTTTGTATAGTCAAAATAGTTTTCCATAATCTAAATCCCCAGGTAAGCTTTCTTAACCAGGTCGCTATTCAACAGTGCCTCACTCTTGTCTGAGATTATGACCCTGCCGTTTTCCATTACGTAGCCGCGGTTGGCTATGGTCAATGCTTGACGGGCGTTTTGTTCAGATAGTATCGTGGTAATTTTCTCATCTCTTAACCTGCTGATGGTATCGTACAAAACCTCAAGAATCTTTGGCGCCAGGCCCAGGGATGGTTCATCTATCATCAGCAATTTTGGATTGGACATCAGACCCCGTCCGATCACCATCATCTGCTGTTCGCCTCCGCTCAGGGTACCTGCAGATTGGCCTTTCCTCTCTTTAAGAATCGGGAACATGCTGAAAACCCTTTCCAGTGTCTTTTTCCGGAACTTCCATGCTGCCGTATTGTACGATCCGACAAGGAGATTATCCACCACACTCATATAAGGGAAAATCCTGCGGGCTTCGGGCACCTGGGCTAAGCCCCGCTTGATTATTTCATGGGGCGGCAGTTTTTCTATGGCATGTCCCTCAAAGGTTATAGTGCCATGCGTTGACTTCAATATACCGAGTATGGTGTTCAGCAGCGTTGACTTACCGGCTCCATTTGAGCCGAGCAGGGCGACCATTTCATTTGCTTCTACAGACATGGTTACGCCATGAAGCACTGGAGTAATGCCGTAGGAGACAGATATATCTTTTACTTCAAGCATGGCAAGATCCTAGGTAGCATTCAATAACGTATGGGTCATTGGCAATTTCCTGTGGGAGACCCTCTGCGATCTTTTTACCGTAATGCAATACGACTACTCGCTGCGCCGCTTTCATCAGAGCCGCCATCACATGCTCGATCCAGAGTATGGTAACGCCGAATTCCTCTTTGGCACGTTCCAGCAACCTGACCGCTTTTGTTGCCTCACCCGGGTTCAGGCCAGCCATCACCTCATCAACAAAGATCAGTTTCGGCGTGGTCGCAAGCGCCCTGGCCAGCTCCAGTCCACGAAGTTCGTAAAGAGTCAGGTCCTTACCAAGGACGTTACGCTTGCTGAAAAGCCCACAAAATTCAAGGTAGTGTGTGGCTTCAGTAGCAGCGTCCTCCAGGCTCTGGTTCTCCCGGTCTTTACCATAAATTGCGCTCACTGCAACGCTCATCAGTGCTGTTAGCTCCGGGAACGGCCTGGGTATCTGGTATGTACGGCTTATACCGAGTTTACATCTCTTATAAGGAGGAAGCTTTGTAATATCATGACCCATAAACTGTATGTCGCCCGCGTCGGTAAAGTATTTTCCCGTGATCAAATTGACCAGGGTGGTCTTCCCCGCCCCGTTGGGTCCCATCAGACCCAGCGTCTCACCTTCATCGATTGAGAAGCTGACATCGTTAACAGCCATCAGGCCACCGAAGTGTTTGGAAACGCCATTTACTCTCAATATCTCAGACAACTTATCATCTCCTCACGTGCAGTGTAGGCAGGTACTCCCTGTAGCGGCGCTTCCGGTATAGGCCGAAAAGCCCTTCCGACAATGAGAGTAGTAGTACTAGCAGGATGATGGGGAAGACAACGGAAGAGTAATCGCCCACCAAATACTGCAAAGCCAGTTCGAGGATAGCTATGAAATAGCCGCCCACCACGCAACCGTATATCTGAACGCGTCCGCCGATCATGCTCACCATAAGCACCTTTAGCATAAAGGAAAGCGGCAGGTAGGTGATGCCCGAGAAAGTGCCGTAGTAATGCGCATAGAACCAGCCAAGGATGCCGATCATCACCGCCGGGATCGCAAAGCTTATTATTTTTATCTTTTTGACGTTGACGCCCATTGCTTCCGCCACTTCCTCATCATCGTTGATCGCCGCCATTGATGCAGAAAATTTGGAACGCATTATCTTGTCAACAATGAACATGTAGATCAGCATAATGAACAGCGAAAGCAGGCAGACCATCAACTGGTTAATGCCAAAGGAACCACCGCTGATCAGGGGGGAGACCCCAAACAGTCCGGTATCACCCTTAAAGATGTCAGTAAATATGAATGTGATTTCCAGGAAAACGAGTGGAAAAAGCAGGGTTAGAAGCGTGTAATACAGGCCTCCCGCTATTATACTGAGGGGGCTCATAAGAAGACCGAATATAAGGCACGTTACGAGTGTCACAGGCAGCGTAACAATCGGGGGCCATCCCAAGTGTATGCTGCACAGGGCCGCGGCATATCCGCCGGCCCCGATATAGAACTGGGGCCCGAAGTTCATACGTCCTGTTCCTACGGTCATCCAGCCTAAGGGAATGGCTATCGCCACCAGGATATTGGCGTTGATAATTGTAGGCAGAAGCGTCGGATAAACAAAATACGCAATGATTGGGAGGACAATCAATATTCCGACATAAATAAACGGGTTGCGCCAGTACCTGGGTTCGATATGCCATTCATATTTGCTTTTACCGACACGCAGTACGAGTTTTTCTCTTTTTACTTCTAGTTCCATAGAATCACCACAAACTTTCAGTCTTCGCTATGCCCTGCGGTCTCACTATCAGCATGATGATCACTACGACCAGTGCCGCAAGGTTCATAAGACGCGGTTCCGCAATTACGAATGATACAAAAGCGTGAGTAAAGCCTATTATATAGCTTGCTATTATAGTGCCCCTGATATTGCCCAGGCCTCCCATGACCGCGATCAAAATGGCTGTCGTCATGTAACCCCACCCCATCGTTGGATCGACAGCCCAGACCGGCGCAATCATTAACATGGCTATAATCACCGGCAGCAGCACTATAACCATAATGAACATGTAGATTTGCTCGACCTGTATCCCCATTATCTTGGCCGTGTTAATGTCATAAGATATTGCCCTGACCGCCAACCCGGTCTTCGTCTTGAGGAAGAAAACAACAAATATTGCTGTGACCACTATGCCGGTTAAAGCTGCAAGCAATATCTGTATCGATATGCTGGTAGATCCGAGTGACAGGCTGCCGGGTATTATTGTGGTTGGCAGGTTCACTGCAGACTGGATGGGATACCATCTGTTGGCTGCCTGTTGAGCTATCAGTGCGATCAGCAGCAGGCCCGTGATAATCTTCTCCTCCATCTTCAGGAACCTGGCGATTATCCCCTTATACAAAGCTATTGCTATTCCCGCCTGCACGATTACCATCAGCAAGATCGATAACCAGAGAGGCAGGCCCAGGGTATTAAAGAACAGCCAGGTCAGGTAAATTGTGGCTACGAATATGTATGCGTAGCCGAGATGAAAGATACGTAGAACACCGCAGATTAGGGAAAATCCCAGGGAAACCAGGAGATAAAGGGAACCGAGTAATAGAGTGTAGATTAGCGTCGTTTCAATCGTCGTCAGCACATTCTACCTTTCTTTACCTTTATTTTGCCTCCCCATCCAGAAACTGAAATAAGATGCTACCAGATAATTTTGACACTGTCAATCATCTTATGTAAATAAGTGCACATCGATATCTGTGCAATTCCAAATACAAATCACGTCTGTAATTACACTGTTAAAAATATTTAGGTCGGCCGACAAGATAATTATCCCAATTGTTGTATATCTTTTAAAAATTGACATTGAGTCGTACAGGCATTACTATCATGTACCAGACTTCTTCTAAAGCTAAAATAATGAACAAACCTCTTTTCGGGACCAGCGGCGTTCGGGGAGTGGTTAACCGGGACCTCACTACGGAACTCTGCAAAAATGTCGGCAAGTCGCTTGGCACTATGCTTGCCCCGGGGACCGCGGTTTGTTTGGGCACTGATTCACGGTTGAGCCGGGAGTTGATAAAAAAAGCCGTCACCGAGGGCTTGATTGAATCTGGTGTCAACGTCGCCCACCTTGGTATTGTTCCCACGCCTGCCGTGGCTTTGCTAACCCGGGAAATGGGATTTGATGCCGGTATAATGATCACCGCCTCTCACAACCCGCCTGAATTTAACGGAATAAAGCTCTTCAACCCTGACTCTATCGGCTTCAACCGCACTCAGGAAGAGGAACTGGAAAGAATATATTATTCCGGGAAATTTAGAATGGAAAAGATGGGAGCAGTTGAATCAGTGCCCCATATGATAGACCAGTATCTTAACTTTCTGCTATCCCGGGTGAGCACGTGGAACTTCAGCCGCAATCTTAAAATTATGATCGACCCTGGCAATGGCGCCGCCTCTGGTTTTGCCAGCGAGATATTCAGGAAATTGGGATTTAATGTTATACCGGTCAATGATGTACCTGACGGACGCTTCCCGGGCCGCAGTTCGGAACCTAAAGAGGACACATTGCAGGGCACCATTAAATTCCTCCGGCAAAAAGACGCCGACCTGGCAGTGTGTTTTGATGGCGATGCTGACCGTGTGGTTTTCTGTGATAAAAAGGGTTTCCTCGGCTTCAATGAAATGATTGCCTTCATCTCAAGAAATGTTATCAAGTCCTCGGGTAAACCGGTGGTAGCGACAACGGTGGAAACCGGCATGCTACTGGACCTGGCAATACAAGACCTGGGAGGCAAAGTAATCCGGGGGAAGGTCGGTGACGTTTATGCCGCCCATCTTGCAAGGGATAATGATGCGGCCCTTGGAGTAGAATCCGTCGGAGTCTATATACTACCGCAGGCCGGATATTATCCTGATAGCATCTTCGCTGCCCTCACATTACTTGGTTCGATCACACAAGTTTCCGAAGTAAGGGAATTTATTGGTTCACTGCCCGCCCTGCATTTTAACAAGGATAAGATAGCCTGCTCCAATGAGCTCAAAGCGCCTGTCATGCAAAAGGTCGGAAACAGGGTGCAGGCACTGAGACCACTCGCTATCAACGACCTGGATGGGCTTAGATTAGAATTCGGCGACGCCTGGATGCTGATCAGGGCAAGCGGTACCGAACCGGCTATACGTGTAATGGCCGAATCTAAAACTAATGAGCATACTCAACGCCTGGTTAAAAACGGCGTTACAATTGTTGAAGAAGCAATTAAAGGGGGCAAGTCATGAAAGTCGTTTTCCTTTGTGGTGGAGTAGGAAAAAGGATGTTCCCTATCACGGAAGATAAATTCCTCCTCGATTTCATGGGTAAGACGTTACTTGAGCACCAAATGGAAATGGCACGTGATGCAGGCCTGAATGAATTTGTGATCATTGGAAATTCCGGCAACATCGAACGCATCAAGAAATTGGCTGCATCGGTAAAAGGAATCACATTCGAGTTCGCACTTCAAACGCAACCCCTGGGAATTGCTGATGCTTTGAAAAGCGCTGCCCCTTTCTTGAACAGCGATATTTTAGTAGTTAATCCTAACGATGTTTTTGACAGTTCGGCTTACAGCATGCTGCTCGAAGCATATAAAGGCCGGTCGGCCTCCTCCTATATGCTGGGCTATAAGGTGAAACAATACTTCCCCGGGGGTTACCTGGATGTGAATGACCGGGGAGAACTAACCCGTATAGTTGAAAAACCCGAACCTGGCACAGAGCCCAGTGATTTGGTCAATATCCTTCTGCATCTGCATACGAATGTGCAGAGGCTGTTTGAGTACATAGATATAGTGCAGACCACAAGGGATGATGTATATGAACGCGCTATAGACGGAATGGCGCGCCACGCACACAAAATCAAAGTCGTCAATTATAACGGCCGCTGGTCACCGATTAAATACCCCTGGAATATTTTCGATATCGTTAAAATATTTTTAGATGAAAAAGAAAGAGAAATCGCAAAGTCCGTATCTATTTCAGATCGGGCCACTGTATCGGGCAAAGTTGTGATAGGAGAGAACGTACGCATCCTTGAAAATGCAGTGATACGAGGTCCGGTTTATATAGGACCAAACTGCGTTATCGGTAATAATGCTCTTATCAGGGAGTACAGCCATATAGGCGCCGGCTGCGTAGTCGGCTTTTCTACTGAAATAAAGGGTTCCTATATCGGTGATAATTGTTGGTTTCATTCAAGTTATATCGGTGACTCAATCATCGGTAATAACTGTTCTTTCGGGGCAGGTACGGTAACGGCCAATTTCCGTTTCGATGAAAAAACAGTGCCAGTGAAATACAGCGAAGCAATAGTGGACACAGGAAAAGATCATTTCGGCGCCATTATAGGAGATAACTGCAAAATGGGTATTAACTCGGGCGTCCTGCCGGGCCGGCGCATAGGGCCAAACTCTATAGTAGGCTCACATGTTTGCCTGACTGAGGACCTCCCGCCCGATACAATCGTAAATTGTGCGCAGCAGAATCATTTTGAAAAGCATAGTGTTGTACTGGACAAAGTAAAGAAACCAGAGCTTGAAAATAGGTTAGGAAAATAATGCCTGATATTGATAAGATCAAATTGCCAAAACACGTTGCCATTGTTATGGACGGTAACGGCAGATGGGCCAGGAAGAAACACCAACCCCGGCTTTATGGGCACAAGCAGGGTGCCATACATGCGCGTGACTTTGTAGAAATCTTTGCGAACTATAATATTCCTTTTTTAACGCTGTACGTTTTTTCAACAGAAAATTGGAGCCGTCCTAAAGCTGAGGTTGATGGTATAATGCGCCTGCTGAAAGACAACTTCGACGAAGCTGTTAAGATAGCGCAGGCCCGGAATATCCGTATCAGGCACCTCGGCCAATTGGACAGATTATCCCCCGGGCTAAAACGAAAGGCCGCTGAGGCTATCAATGCAACAAAGAACAATACAGGCCTGACGGTCAACATTGCCTTCAATTACGGCGGCAGGACAGAGATAATCGATGCGGTCAATCAAATAGCCAAAGAAAAAATACCGTCTGGAAAAATTGACGAGAACATCTTCTCTCAACATCTTTATACCGCAGGTATACCCGATCCCGATCTCATAATACGCACAAGCGATGAGATGCGTTTAAGCAACTTCCTCATATGGCAGGCTGCCTATGCTGAATTATACTTTACACCTGTCCTTTGGCCGGATTTCGGCAAGGAAGAATTTGAAAAAGCGTTACTAGCCTATAGCAAAAGGCAAAGAAGGTTCGGCGGTCTCCGGTCCCGCTAGCCCGGTCTATTTACCAAACAATAATGTTGTAACCGGTTGCTTACATGCTAAATTCCAATAAAAATAAATTTGACGTCATTATCATTGGCGCTGGCGTTGTAGGTTGCTACGCGGCGGGTGCACTGGCACAGCTTGGATATGATGTATGTGTGCTGGAAAAGAACGCTGAGGCCGGGTCCAAAAGCAGTTGCACTGGAATCATTAGCGGGGAATGCCTGGATCTATTAACCATTGGCAGAGGTGCGGTACAGTTTGAGGCGCATTCGGCGAAGATATTCTCGCCTTCAGGTCAATATATTCATATTGAACGCAATAGCCCGCAGGCATATGTACTGAACAGGCCGTCCCTTGACCGCTCTATGGCCCTGCAGGCGTTAGAAAACGGAGTTTGCTTGCACTTTTCTACACTGGTAACTTCAATAACGGTAAATAGTCTGTCTGCAGAGGTACATGCTACCTGTTTCAACAAACCAGTTGTCTTTAATGCACGTATTGTCCTCATTGCTGGTGGAGCGGGCACAACGCTTACCAGAGACGCAGGGCTCGGGCAAATACACGAGTTCGCACAGGGTGCCCAGGCCGAAGTGGCCTGCAAAGACCTGGCTGAAGTGGAAATATACTCGGGTGCCGCTGTATCCCCGGGTTTCTTTTCCTGGCTGGTACCCGCAGGCAAATCCTATGCTAAAGCCGGCCTGCTCTGCCGGGGAAACCCCCGGCCATATATAACAGCTCTACTCAGCAGGCTGGAGCAGCAGGGCCGGATCACCAGGGAAAAGCATGATATCAAATACGGCACAGTACCATTAAAGCCCCTGGGAAAAACATACGGGGAACGCCTCCTTGTTGTTGGTGATGCGGCAGGGCAGGTTAAACCTACAACAGGCGGCGGAATATATTTTGGGACATTGTGTGCAGGGATGGCCGTAACAACCATACATGAAGCTTTTAACGCAGGAAATTTGTCAGCCAGGGGCCTTTCTTCATATCAGAGAAGATGGCATAAACTGCTAAAACAGGAACTTTCTATAGATTACTGGGCGCACCACTTTTATCGCGGATTAAATGATAAGCAGGTGGAACATATATTCGATGTGATCGAACGTCATGGTATACATGAATCTATCCTTACCTCACCCGATATCACTTTTGATTGGCATGGGAAGGTAATATTTGATGCCCTGAAATACCGGTCGCTGCAACGTTCTTTAGAAAAACTGGGTATGTCCCCGGTTCCTCCGGTGGCGGACGGCAAGTCACATAGAAGAACAGCATGAGTCTGGAATCCGTAAATCGTATGCTCCTATTTGCATTGTCGAGTAATATGTGGTAATATAATTCAGAATTCAATACTTGTCTGAAAAGTGGGTCCTTGTACCCACTTTTTTATTGAGAAAAAACGGATAGCGAGGGAGACTGCTTAGATGGCCAAGACTGAGTTCATGAACGCCCTCATGCAGCTTGCGGCAGAAAAAAATCTGCCCAAGGAGATTGTCCTTACTGCACTGGAATCAGCAATGGTTTCAGCGTACAGGAAGGAGTCATTCACGCATGGTGAGGATATATCCGTCAAGATACATCCGCTCACGGGTGAGGTCAAACTCACTCTGAAAAAAGTGGTTATCGAAAAGGTAGAAGACGAGTATCGTGAAATCTCCCTTAAGGAAGCTAAGAAAAAGGACAAGACCCTGACGGTTGGAGATACCGTAGTTACCGATACGCTCCCTCCTAACGCGGGGCGTATACCTGCGCAAATAGCCAAGCAAGTCATTTTGCAGAAGCTGCACGATGCTGAACGGGGCGCCATCTACGAAGAATTCGTTGGCAAAGAAGGCGAAATTATTACCGGCACAGTTCAGCGCGTTACTCCTGAACACGTGGTGGTTGATATCGGCAAGACCGAAGCTATCATACCGCAAAATGAAAAGGTCCCTACCGAACGTTATCGGCAGGGACAGAGACTGAAGCTTTACATTGTTGAAGTAGCCCGTACCACCAAAGGTCCACAGATTATTGCGTCCAGGGCGCATAGAAACCTGCTCCGTGACATGCTTATACTGGAAATTCCTGAGATTGCCGGCGGGACGGTTGAAATCAAGGCCGTCGCCAGGGAAGCAGGCTACCGCAGCAAAGTAGCTGTTACTACTCGACAAAGTGGGATTGATCCCGTAGGATGCTGCGTAGGTTTACGAGGCATCAGGATCCAAAACATTGTGAACGAGTTGAATGGAGAAAAAATCGATGTCGTGCAATGGTCGGACGATCCAAGGCTATTTATAGCGAATGCATTAAGTCCAGCGCAGGTTCTCGGCGTTTCTTTGAATGAGAATGAGACAACTGCCCTCGTTAAAGTTCCTGATAAGCATCTTTCCCTTGCTATAGGTAAGGAAGGGCAAAATGTCCGTCTTGCCGCCAAGCTTACAGGTTGGCGCATTGATATTAAGAGTGCGACAGAACTAGACGCGGGGAAAGAAACACACAAAGTTGAAACAGTCATGGCTGCTGAAGCAGAAACTGCCCCGGCGGAAGTTGAAGAGACGCCCATATCTGCGGAAATGGTTGAGGAGATTGTACCTGCTGAAGAGGCCGAGGAACTGCAACCGGTAGCCGCTTCTGTAGGCGCAGAGGAACCGGCAGGTGCTACAGGCATTGAGATTCTGATGGCGACCGACACGTCAACGCCTTCTAAACCATCCAAGATCCGTTTCGCCGAGGATATAATGGCTGGCAGGCAAGGGAAAGCAAAGAAAAAAGAGGCCGTTAAGAAGGACGAAGCCAAAGAAACCGGCGCCAAAGAAACCGGCGCCAAAGCAAAGAAAGCTAAGCATAAAAAGACCACGTACTACGAAGATGAAGAACTCGAAAGCTGAAGATACCATACAGGCAACAAAACAGAAGTACGTCCCCGAACGTACTTGCATAGCCTGCCGTGAGACCAGGGGCAAGAGGGAACTGGTCCGCTTGGTTCATTCGGGGCACGCAGTAGAAGTGGATTCAAAGGGCAAAGAACCGGGTAGAGGTGTTTACATCTGCCCGCGCAAGGAATGCTGGGAAACAGCTTTGAAAAACAACCGCTTAGAATACGGACTACGCACAAAACTGTCCGCGGAAAACCGGCAGTTGCTGCTTGAGTACGGCAGATGTTTGCCGTAGAAGGAAGAATAGTTAATGAAAAACAGGCAAGAACAGGCAAGCCCTAGCGATGGCGGGTCCAAACAGACCTCGCCGCAAATAGGCCTGCCCCCGGTTATAACCGTCAAGCAGCTTGCTGACCAGATAGGCGTCAGCGGAATTGAAATTATCAAACAACTCATGCGCAATGGCGTCATGGCGAATATCAACCAGTCTCTGGATTATGACGATGCGGCAAAACTGGTTGCAGATTTCGGCTTCAGTGCTAAAAAATTAAATGTCGCCACACAGGCGAAACAGGCTGTTGCTACTAAGGGAGCGAAATTACACTCCAGACCACCCGTAATCACAATTATGGGGCACGTCGATCACGGAAAAACCAGCCTTTTGGATGCCATCAGGCAGACCAACGTGGCCGGAGGCGAAGCCGGGGCAATCACTCAACATATCGGTGCTTATCAGATTGAGATGAAAGGCCGGAAAATCACCTTCCTTGATACACCTGGCCACGAAGCTTTCACCGCTATGCGGGCAAGGGGCGCACGAGCCACTGACATCGCTGTACTGGTAGTGGCGGCGGATGACGGCGTACAACCCCAAACCGTCGAGGCAATTGACCATGCCCGTGCAGCCGGCGTGACCATTGTCATAGCCTTAAATAAAATAGATAAAGCTGACGCCAACCCTGACAAAGTCAAGCAGCAACTGGCTGACCTGGGCCTTGTGATTGAAGAATGGGGTGGAGACGTAATTTGTGTACCGGTATCCGCCAAGAAAAAACAGGGCATAGATGATCTGCTTGAAAACCTTTTACTGGTAGCCGACATGCTTGAGTTGAAAGCCGAACGGGATTGTCCGGCCTCGGGCGTTGTAATTGAAGCCAAATTGGACAAGAACCGGGGCCCTATTGCTACTCTCCTTGTCCAAAAAGGGATTCTAAAACCCAGTGAAACCGTCGTTATCGGTACAGTTACCGGCAAGATCAAAGCAATGTTCAGTGACTCCGGCAAAGCCATCAGGAAAGCCGAACCGGCAACTCCGGTAGAAATACTTGGTATGAATGCCGTTCCTAATGCAGGCGAAACATTCCAGGCAGTGAGTGACGAGAAGGAAGTCCGGGCCATTATCGAAAGAAATCGTGAATCCGGGCCTTCCAGTTCTTCGGCTAGAAGCGTTAGCCTGACTTCTATTGCGGCCCAGGCAAGCGCCGGTGAAATCAAAGACCTCAATATTATACTTAAAACCGACGTACACGGCAGTATCGAACCAATCAGGGATTCTCTGGAGCATTTGAGCGACGAAAAAACCAGGGTCAAGGTCATCCATAATGGCACCGGCAGCATAACTGAGAACGATATCCTCCTGGCAATGGCCTCTAAAGCGGTGGTAATAGGGTTCAACAGCAAGCCGGAACCGGGCGCCAGCCGCCTGGCCGAGCAAGAGAAAATTAGTATCCGTCAGTACAACGTCATATATAAGCTTATCGAAGACGTCGAGAAGGCACTCAAGGGTATGCTCGAGCCTGAGTATGCCGATGTAATCGTGGGACAGGCTGAAGTCAGGACCGTTTTTGATGCGGGCAAGAAGGGCAGAATTGCCGGCTCTGCAATCAAAGAGGGGAAGGCCACCCGTGACTCACAGGTAAAGATCATCAGGGGCGGCAAAGTTGTCGCCGAATCACGTGTTGCTGGTTTACGCCGGTTCAAGGATGATGTGAAGGAGGTGACGACCGGAATGGAATGCGGCGTCAAGCTTGATAGCTTTAACGATTTCCAGGTTGGTGATATCCTGCAATTTGTCCGCCAGGAGAGAATTGACTAGCACCGTTTAGCTTTTCCGACCTGAATCTGGACTTCAAATATATATCTTCGGAGAAAGCCATGACCAGGCGTACAGAACGTCTCAATCAAGTTATTCAAATTGAGATCAGTGACCTTTTACGTAAACACATCAACGACCCCCGTTTAAACGGGCTGATTAGTGTTACCGGGGTCTCCATATCCAAGGACCTGAAAAATGCTACGGTACTAATCAGTGCACTATGCGATAACGCTGACAAGAAAGAAATACTTAAGGGTTTTACGTCAGCGGCCGGTTTTCTAAGGCGGGAACTCGCCCACCGCTTAAATATCCGTGTCACTCCCGAATTGAGTTTTGAGTTCGATGATTCTATCGAGCGCGGCGTAAACCTTGTCAACCTCATAGAAAAGATCGCAGTAGAGGACAAAGCGGAAGGGGCCGATGGGCGCAAACGGAATACTAAACGTAAATAAACCGTCCGGGTGTACCTCCTTCAGCATAGTAGCATTGGTCCGCCGGCTCGTGGGAGAAAAACGTGTGGGGCATGCCGGGACTCTTGATCCGGCGGCAACCGGGGTGCTGCCGATCTGTCTTGGCCAGGCGACCAGGATTACTGAATATCTCCACGACTGTACCAAGGAATACATTGCATTAATTGAGTTCGGGACAACTACAGATACCTTTGACAGGGAAGGCAAAGTCACCTGTAGAAAAGATACGGCACTGGTAACATTTCAATTAATAGAAAAGTCACTTATATCTTTCCAAGGCACTATTGAACAGGTCCCTCCCGCTTACAGCGCAATTAAGGTTAAAGGCAGACAGTCTTATGAACTGGCAAGAGAAGGGATCCCGGTATCTCATCAGCCGCGCAAGGTAAAAATCGACTTGATCGAAATACTGGGATTTGAGAACCCCTGTTTAAAAATCAAAATACGCTGCTCAAAGGGGACTTATATACGTTCACTGGCCAATGACCTTGGTGAAATGCTCGGATGCGGAGCATATTTAAAAGACCTGGTCCGGACTGCATACGGTCCGTTTACTCTTGACGGCTCTATATCGGTTGATGATATTAGGACAGCCCTTGCTGCAGGCAACCTCGACCGGCTCCTTTATCCTGTGGATTACCCTTTGCAGCAATGGGACAGCCAGGTTGCGACAGATGAAGCATCCCGAGAGATCGTTCAAGGGCACGACATGCAATTCGATGATATGGACGCCATTAAAAATCATCGCCTTCGTGTTTATAGCCCTGAAAAAAAGTTACTGGCAATAATGAAATTCGTGCCTGAAACTCGCCTTTGGCACCCCGAAAAAGTCTTCAGCCTTTAGAATCGGGCAAGATTTCCCAAATTTATCTTTAAAAAGCTTGACATACCTATCCCTATTAGCTATATTAGCTTTAAGGAGCTATAAATTAGGTTCAGGAGGTGTTCTATGACTCAAGCCTATTGCTTTAAGGATAGGAAAAAGGTTGAAATCAAGAACCCCGTAAAAGTGACCCTAAAGAACGGAAGGCCTGCGGTAAAAGGTGTCTGCCCGTCTTGCGGCACCAAGGTATACAGGATCGGCAAGAGCTAAAGAGCGGTTAATTATCTGGTAATCAGGGTAACCGCCTGATCCTCTGGAGCAATTTCAGGGGATTGGATTCTAGTATCTGTTTGAATTTGCGGCTGTTAATTCCTGCCTGGCGCAGGACGTCTTTAGTTATCTGGTCTGAGAGTAGATCATCCTCGTCATGAGTATCGGAATTTAATAACATTAGTGCCCCGGCTTCAGCGGCCATCTTCGCCACATGAGCATTTGTAATACAGTGTCCCCGCCTGGTTGTAATCTCAATAAACACGTTATTCTTTGCCGCAAGTTCAGCCACTTTCAATGTCATATGCCCTGGGTGTGCCAGAATATCTACAGAACGTGATTTGACGGCGGCCAGGTTTGTCCCTTCTTCAACCGGTTCCACAGGAGACTCACCATGTACAACAACCAACCAGGCGCCGAGGTCCTTTGCTTTACGGGCCACATCGTCTATGGCGGCAGCGGGAAGATGTGTCAATTCGACTCCGGGTATGGCTATAATACCCCATTGCGACCTGGCCAGCTCACAGTCTTTGCTCACTTCCTTAATTATCCTGGCCAGGGAACCGGGCCCGGTATGGTCTGTGACCGCTATTGCAGCATATTGCCTGACCGCTGCACGTCTTATCAATTCAAGGGGAGACAAGACGCCATCACTGAGAAATGTATGTGAATGAAAGTCATATAGCACGCTATAAAATTAACATAAAATTCCGGCGATTTACAAGAAGACTCTTATTATCTGGTATAATAGTGCGGATTTTCAGTCGAAATGTTTAAGAAAATACTCGTCCCGCTCGATGGGTCAGTCGAAGCGGAGACCGTTCTACCATACGTACGTGACCTTGCCTCCCGTTTTGGCTCAGAGGTTGAAATCCTGAGCGTTGGGTTAGGCAGCAAGCGACGCCGTGTAAACCAGCTTCTGGACGATTATGTGCATCACGCCGTTGAGCATCTGCACGGCCATAATATAACCTGCAGGGCAGTGCTTCTATACAGCGATTCTGCAGAAGATGGGGCTACATATACTGAGATCACTGCCAGAACACAGGAAGTTAAAGCAAAAGCTAATGTTATGTACGGCGGGCCGGCGGAAAACATCCTGGAGTATACACGGAAGCATCATGTAAACGTCGTTATTATGGCAACGCACGGTCATAGCGGTTTAAGGCGATGGTGGCTCGGCAGTGTATTCGAAAAAGTTGTATCGCAATCAGTTATCCCTATCTTGGGTATCCATAGTAAACACGCGAAGGAAATCGATAAGGACAAGGCCGTGACATTTAAGCGTATCCTCGCTCCCCTTGACGGCTCAGACACCGGTGAAGCAGCATTACACGATGCGGAAGCCGTGGCACTCAAAACGGGAGCATCGATGGTACTGCTGCATGTGATACCCGAACCGCACCTCATAGAGGCGCGCATGCTTGGTCCCGAATTTACAAATATTGTTAAAGCCATGCATGATGCCGGGGAGAAATATCTCGATAAGGTAAATCACAGGCTGACTGAAAAGGGTATAGATGTCACGGTTAAAATAATGACCGGTGACCCTGCAGCCAGGATAGTCGACCAGGCAAAGCATGAGAAAGCTGACTTGATAGCAATGTCGACCCACGGGAGAAGCGGCATTGCCCGCTGGGTATTGGGAAGCGTAGCAGATAAGATTTTGCACGAATCCAAGATACCCATGTGGCTGGTCAGGCCAAAACGCATAATTAACGAAATGATTGGCAACGGCAACTATAAAGTAAATTAGGTTTACGTATATCTAAAAGGAGTTGACCAAAATGGGAAAAATTAACGTAGCAATTATAGGCGTGGGCAACTGCGCATCGTCCTTCGTACAGGGAGTCCACTATTACAAAAAAGCCAAAGATGATGAATTCGTGCCCGGTTTGATGCATGTCAATCTGGGAGGATATCACATCAGGGATATCAATTTTGTCGCAGCTATCGACATTGATAAGAACAAGGTAGGCAAGGACCTGTCTGAGGCTATTTTTACCAAACCAAACAACACGTATAAGTTTTGCGATGTTCCAGCCACAGGAGTAAAGGTCGTCAGGGGCATGACTCATGATGGCTTAGGAAAATACCTAAGTAAAGTCATTGAGAAGGCGCCCGGACCTACCGCTAATATCGTGAACATACTTAAAGAAGTCAAAGCCGATGTGGCCATTAATTACCTGCCGGTTGGCAGCGAAGAGGCTACCAAGTGGTACATAGAGCAAATACTGAATGCCGGGGTCGGGCTCGTTAATTGCATCCCCGTCTTCATCGGCAGGGAACCTTACTGGCATAACCGCTTTGTAGAAGCCGGGTTGCCCGTCATCGGCGATGACATAAAATCCCAGGTCGGCGCCACTATTGTTCACAGGGTGCTTACCCGCCTATTCCGAGATCGCGGTGTCAAGCTGGAACGTACCTACCAGTTGAATTTTGGCGGAAACACTGACTTCTATAATATGCTTGAGCGTGAGCGTCTGGAATCAAAAAAGATATCGAAGACCAATTCTGTCACATCCCAGCTCGACTATGAAATGAGTCCCGATAATATACACGTTGGGCCAAGTGACTACGTTCCCTGGTTGCTGGACCGCAAGTTCTGCCACATCAAGATGGAAGGACGCACTTTCGGCGATGTTCCTCTTAACCTTGAATGCAAGCTGGAAGTCTGGGACAGCCCCAACTCGGCAGGAGTGGTTATAGATGCTGTTCGCTGCTTCAAGCTCGCCAAAGATCGCGGGTTGGCCGGCGCCATAGTTGCGCCCAGTGCATACTTCATGAAATCGCCACCTATTCAGTACTCCGACGACGAAGCACGAAGGCGCCTGGAACAATTTATCAGCGGCCAGGACCAGCAACACCCCATCAGCCTGCCTGAAACAGCCTGA
>JBEKCL010000002.1:0-46215 GCA_050014895.1 Dehalococcoidia bacterium | reverse complement strand
GTTACCAAGCACACGATTTCGCAGCATGACGTTGATCTTCCCACCGCCCTTGAAATCGGCAAGATATTGAAGATCAATCTGCCATCCAAGATCAGCATCATAGCCATCGAGATACCAGATGCCTACGTGTTCAGCACCGTCCTCACAGATGCCGTCTCCGCAGCCGTAAAACCTGCCGTCCAAATGGCCAGGGAAATACTGGCCGAGTAAACCGGACCGGTAATTTTTTTATCATGAAAGTCAACGTAGGATTTCTCGCCCTCCAGATAGCCGGCATGTTCCTGGTATTTGCCCTGGCCCTTTTTCTTCCGGCAGGGACCATAGCATGGGCCGCTGGATGGGCCTTTATGATCATGTTCTTCAGTTTTACTGTAGCAGCCAGTATATGGCTGTTCAAACAGAATCCGGACTTGTTGAAAGAACGCATGGAGGGGTTATCAAAAGCAGACGAGAAATCATGGGACAAGGTATTAATGACAGTGATAGCCATCGTCTTCTTTGCATGGCTGGTATTCATGCCGCTGGACGCAGTCCGATTTGGCTGGTCACAAGCACCTATCTGGGTCCAAATAATGGGAGCAGTAATCCTGTTTTGTTCCTTTTGCGTTTTCTATCTGGCTTACAAGGCGAATCCATACCTGTCGCCGGCAATTAGAATACAAAATGATCGCGGGCAGCAAGTGGTTTCCTCGGGACCCTACCGGTATGTACGACACCCTTTATACGCAGGCTTCATGCTCTTTGTCCCGGGAACATCCCTTCTTCTCGGATCATGGTACGGGCTTATTTTGGGCTTCGTCCTGGTCGCTCTCACGGCACGCCGCGCCGTGATGGAAGAACGTGCGTTACGGGACGAGCTAAAGGGCTACGAAGAATATATAGCAAAGGTGAAATACAGGCTCATTCCCTTTATCTGGTAGAATCCTCCGGCAAAATTATTTGCCCTACCTTACAAAACTGCATTTTGACTGTCAGTTCTGCGCGATTTGATAGGACGAATTTAATTCTTACCCGATTAGACTGTATAATATACTGCTAAATTTTTGTTAAGGTATATTTAATGACAGCAACGATAATTAGTGGTTCCGAAATATCCGCTGCGATACGTAGCGAGCTTAAAGAAAGGGTGTCCCGTCTAAAAGCCGCGGGCAAGACGCCTTACCTGGGTGTTGTACTGGTGGGCGAAGACCCCGGCTCTTTATCTTATGTCAAGTCCAAAGAAAAGGGCGCCCAGGAAATCGGCATTCGCGAAGTAACCATCCGCCTCCTGGCAGATACACCCGAGTCCAGGGTAATACAGGCGGTGGACGACCTGAACAAGGACAAGGAAGTTGACGGCATACTGGTCCAAACCCCATTGCCCGGTCATATAGATACTGAAAAAATCCTCTACTACATCTCCCCCGAAAAGGACGTGGACGGCTTTCACCCTGTTAACATGGGTAAACTCCTGCGTGGGCAGCCCTGCTTCCTCCCCTGCACGCCCCACGGCATACAGGAAATGTTGATGCGGACCGGCAATGATCCGTCCGGCAAGCATGTGGTTATATGCGGCCGCAGCAACCTGGTAGGCAAACCCCTGGCCGCCTTGCTTATTCAAAAGAAAAAGGGTGCAAACGCTGTAGTTACGGTGGTCCATACAGGAACCACGCATATTCCATATTTTTCGAGACAGGCCGATATACTGGTGGCCGCTATGGGCAGCCCCCTTTTCATTAAAGCTGATATGGTCAAAGAAGGGGTTGTCATCATAGATGTTGGAATGAACCGGATAGAAGATAAAACCAGAGAAAAAGGCTACCGCCTGGTGGGCGATGTGGATTTTGAAGCCGTCAAGGACAAGGCCTCATTTATAACGCCTGTACCCGGCGGTGTAGGGCTTATGACAGTCACAATGCTGCTGCAGAATACGATTGAATCCGCCGAACGTACGGCTGGTATCAAACAATAATCTTTGCCCTTTTCAACAGGGCGCCGGAGACAACAGTTATGCCATATAATCCTTTAAAAATGAGTGATTGGCAGATCGCCGAGGAAGCGGAAAAAAACATGCCGCAACCGGGCGACTGGCATAAAAGGCTGGGCCTGAAAAAGGACGAGGTAATCCCCTACGGCAAGGTGGCAAGGCTGGACTACAGCAAAATCATGCACCGGCTGAAGGACAAGCCGGATGGAAAGTATGTACAGGTAACCGGTATAACCCCTACTCCGATGGGCGAGGGCAAGAGCACGGTAACTTGTGGCCTATTGGAAGGTATGGGCAAGAGGGGTTTGAACGTCGGCGGTTGCGTCCGGCAACCCTCGGGCGGGCCTACCATGAACATCAAAGGAACGGCAGCAGGCGGCGGCAATGCACTGCTCATACCCATGACCGAGTTCTCCATGGGTCTGACCGGTGATATCAACGACATTACCAATGCACATAACCTGGCCATGGTAGCGGTCACAGCACGTATGCAGCATGAGCGCAACTATGACGACAGAAAACTTGAGACCTTATCCGGCATGAAACGGCTGGAAATCGATCCGACAAGGGTCGAGATGGGCTGGGTAATGGACTTCTGCGCTCAGAGCCTGCGAAACGTTATGATCGGCATGGGTGGCAAGATGGACGGTTTCACCATGCAATCCAAGTTCACCATAGCGGTAAGCTCGGAATTGATGGCATTGCTGGCCATAGTGCATGACCTAGCCGACCTGCGTCACCGCATGGACAGGATAACGGTGGCTTATAACAGGCACGGTGACCCGGTAACAACCGGCGACCTCCAGGTGGGAGGCGCCATGACGGCACTGATGCGAAATACTATCAACCCCACGTTGTGCTGCACCGCCGAGTATCAACCGCTGATGGTACACACGGGCCCATTCGCTAACATAGCGCTGGGGCAGTCCAGCATTATAGCCGACCGTGTCGGTTTAAAAATGTTCGACTACCACGTCACGGAGAGCGGATTTGCCGCCGATATCGGATTCGAAAAATTCTGTAACGTCAAATGCCGCCTGAGCGATTTAAAACCCAATGCATCCGTCCTGGTTACGACTGTGCGCGCCCTGAAAATGCATGGGGGAGGCCCGGCCGTCGTGGCAGGCCTGAAAATACCGGAAGAATACACTAAGGAAGACCTGGGCCTGCTCGAGAAAGGCATACCCAATATGCTTCACCACATTAAGATAATAAAAGAGGCCGGAGTCAGGCCTGTGGTGTGCATAAACGTCTTCCATACCGATACGAAAGAAGAGATCGCCATGGTCAAGCGGGCTGCAATACGGGCCGGCGCACACTGCGCAGTCTCACGTCACTGGGAATTTGGCGGCGATGGCGCACTGGAACTTGCAGATGCCGTCAAGGATGCCTGCGAGGAAGATAACGAGTTTAAATTCCTTTACCCGCCCGAAATGAAAATCCGTGACCGCGTAGAAAAGATAGCCAAAGAAGTCTATGGAGCTGATGGAGTTATTTGGTCACCCACTGCTGAAGCGAAGGCCAGGAAGCTTGAAGCTGACGCCGAATATGACGACTATCTTACCATCATGGTCAAGACACATCTCAGCCTGAGTCATGATCCAATGCTTAAGGGTGTGCCCAAAGGCTGGACCCTTCCCATCAAGGACATCATGGTCTATTCCGGAGCAAGGTTCCTCTGCTTTGTAGCAGGCGAGGTAAACCTGATGCCCGGCACCAGCTCAAACCCCGCCTTCCGCAGGATAGATATCGATACGGCGACAGGCAAAGTTCACGGATTGTTCTAAGCCGGGCTTATCCCTTGACGGGTTGTCTACGGGCAGCGCCAATGCCGCCCATAAGCTCTTCATTGAATAGAATGAAAAATCTTCTGACTAATTCCCGGTCATGTTCACAATCATTAAGGTTCAAGCTAAAAGTAATGGTATCGTTAAAAGTGCTAAGCCCCATTTGAAAATGCGGATGGTATTTCATCGAGCCGGTCATAAATGCATCAGTCACGGGGGTTTCCCCGAAAACCAGGCTGTTTTTATCTAACTTGCCAATGTTGGTCATGGCAAAGAGCGGATAATGCATTTTTTTCCTGATTATTTCTCTGGCCCTGGCATATGGAAATAATTGAAATGCCAGCGGTAAAGTCGCCAGCCCGTTGAGTCCCGGGAAAGACCTTTTCCGGCGTTCCATGACGTCATGTACCCGTTGAGCAGTATCATCAAATTTCTCACTTTCCCCAGGGATGATATCGCACAAAATCCATGAAGCAAGATTGCAGATTGCCGGTGCCTTTTTACCGGGGAGATAGCGCCTGAGATCTACCGTACATGAGATGTTTAAAGATATATTTCGATCAATATCCAGCAGCCGGTAAAGGGTGCGATAATAAGCGGTCAGTATCACATCATTGACGGTGAACTTCCTGTCATCACAGTATTTTTTCAACAATAAATATTGCGGCCGGTTCAGCCTGCAAAGCTGCATGTAGGGCCGCTGTTCTTCTTTCCCATTTTCCCCATTATTTAATAGATATTCGCTGTCTTTTGTATCGCGGGGTAAAAACATCAGCTTAATCCGGTCCCAGGTATTGAATTGATGAAAAATCTGGCTTACGCTCCTGCAACCGTTAGTCCGATATGCGGGGCGGTAGTCCGTGTCTTTAATGAGATTGGTATAGATAGAAGCCAGCAGGTACAAATAGTCTTTAAACCCGGCAGCATCACTGACCATATGGTTTATGACCACATTCAGGACGTCATGCTGCGGGCCGCATAATAACGTGACCTTGACCTGGGGGCCTTCCAGGGCCGATGTTTTAGAGACCAACAGTGCCTTCAGGTCCTCATCAATATTGCTGCTGTCAATAAATGAGACAGCTTTCTCACAACGGGCACTGTCGATGCTTTGCCAGTATGGTTGATGGCTATTTACCACGTAATGGCTGCCCAGTATGGGCACAGCCTCCAGCGACATCAATACGGCCTTTTTCAATATTTCCCTATTTAACTTTCCGTCAAAACTGATCACACAATGTATCTGATGGTCGTTGTACCTGTATTCATCAAGGAAGAACTGGAGTTTATCAAATGTTTCCGCCCTGAAACAGGTATCCCTATCGACAGCTTTATTCATTGCAACCCTTCCTTCCCATTTGCTTTCATTTAATTCAGCATATTCACGTTCTTTTATCATCACTGACACCCCTTTAATAATTTGCGCGCTGTTTTTGCGCCTACGCCAGAATTTTACTATTTTTGTTATATTAATGCAAATTAGGAATTATATTATTGTAATTTTAACTTTTTATAATTACAATATTAAATATCAGGATATCACGGTGTACTATTATGCAAAAGTACTACCTTCTGACAATAACAGGCGCACACAAGGGGGTGCATACATTCCGGGGCCATTTGATTAATGCCGCAACAATAATGAGAGATTTTGTTTAATTTATTGATTTTTTCAAGAATTCGACTAATATATCAGGTAACAGGAGGATGGCATGCAGAAACTTTTCAGCCAATGCCCTGCTTGCGGCGGCGAGCTAGTTATAACAGAGTGCAAATGTACTAACTGTCAACTACAGATGCGTGGTGAATTCCGGTCAGGGCCGCTGGCAGCGCTCACCGATGATGAGATGGCCTTTACCAGGGTCTTCCTGTCAGCCCGCGGCAATCTCAGTGAAGTCGAAAGGATCCTGGGTATCTCTTATCCTACAATACGCAACAAGCTGGATGAAATAAATAATGCCATCAATCGGATCGACGGGGCTGCCGGGTCCCGGCAGGTAAAAGGAAACGCAGCGCCGGACATAAGCTCCGATGCTGCTGCGAACACCCGGAATGATATTTTGCAGAAGGTGGCTGACGGTAAACTAACGCCGGTTGAAGCAGTGGAAAAACTGAGGAAAGTAGAGGGAGAAGGAGATTAATGGCAAAGATGAAACGTACCTGGCCGGCAAATGCATTTGACGCCACCGGGGTCAGGGCACGTGATAGCAAAGTGACCATCGAGGGGATCGACAGTGACTGTGTCAATCTGGAAGGCGACCACGAAGAAAATTTGAGGCTGGAGATAGTGGACCGCCAGCTTCAGATACAAACATCAGAACGTAAAGATAAGGCAGAATTCACCCTGCAATTGCCAAAACATAAAGCATGGGCAGTGGACCTGTTTTCCGGACAGGCAGAATTCATGGCTGGAAATATACAGGCCCGGCTTAACTTTATACTCGGCAAGGGTGAAATCCATGTCGAGAACTGCAGCGGTGCCCTTTCTGTCGCAGCCGGCAAAGGAAATATCCATCTGGAGCACTTTACCGAGACCGCAATAGCTGAACTGCCACGCTCCACTAGAGAATGGTCGTTGATTAACCTGAGCAAGCAGGAAAGCTGGCCGGATTGGGGTATGGATTTCTGGCACCAGGCAGGCAGGGAATTAGGTATAAGTGTTTTAAAACGATTTTTCAAACAGTCCGGAGACAATGAAGAAAATGCCGGGATTAACCTGCAAATAGGCAAAGGTGACCTGCAGCTGGAAGATATAACGGTCAGTGAATTTATCGTCAGGTGCGGCATGGGCGATGTGAAGCTGAAGGGGGGACGCTTGACAGACTTCGACCTGAACCTTATTAAAGGCAATTTTATATGTGAATCATGTATGCCCGCGGGTAACTGGGCTATCATTGTAAATCGCGGCGATATCCGCCTTTCCCTGCCTGCTGATACCAGGGCACGCCTGGACGTGGCCACACGGCAGGGTGATATTAAATCCACGACACCGATGGTACGCGTCACGCGCCAGGGTCCCGAGGCCTGGCATGGCGGAAGGATGGTAGGCACAATGGGGACTAACCTTGAGGGGACTATGCCCGAAATCCATCTGAATACGCTGCATGGGGATATTACAATCGATACCCGTCGGACGGCTGGCCTCCATTATGAGAATCAGCGAACAGGGCAAGCCCCATCATATGTACCTGCGGACGGTAAGGCAGTTCCATATAATACGCCCCTGGCTGTTTTAAATGCTTTAAGCGAGGGGCGGATCAGCGCTGAGGAAGCCGACCGCCTATTGCGCAATCTGAATTCGTAATGACCATTGGCCTTCCGCAGGATAGACATCGATACGGCTACAGGCAAAGTACACGAGTTGTTCTAAGGCTTTTTGGAAGGATAAGAATATGCGTAAGATTAGAGTCATCAGCAGCTTTGCGGTGCTGATATTAGTTATCTTGGCGATTCTAAATTGCAGCCCAGGTAAACCTGTCGGTAATTTAAATACAGATACTTTACCCGGTATGCAGACGGGACCGGCACCCTGGCCGGCAGAGATAACCAACTTGAAGGAAAGGTTAAAGGATATCAACCTTCCTGCTTTATCTGAAGAAGGTGCGGTTTTACATACTCATCAGCATTTGGATATTTTTGTAGACGGGAAACCAATTCAGGTCCCACATGGTATTGGCATGGGGGAGAACAGTAGTTTTCTCGCCCCAATCCATACTCATGACACAAGAGGGATAATACATATCGAATCCCCTACAGACGAAGTCTACACCCTCGGTCAATTCTTCGATATTTGGGGGGTTCGTTTAACCGCTAACTGTATCGGCGGATACTGTAATCAAGGAGAGAAAACCCTGAAAGTTTTTATTAACGGCAACCCATTCAGCGGCGATCCCAGAACTATAAAATTGGAACAGCATCAAGAGATCTTTGTAAGCTACGGCACTGCTGATGAAATCCCCAGCGAGATACCATCCTCATATGAATTTCCCGAAGGTTTTTGAACCTTAAAATCATAATTAATGTCGCCGATACTAAAGGAGAATGATGTGCAAGAGCTAATCAATGAGTTTATGGCGAAGAGGAAGTTCGCAGTGATCGGCGCTAGTAAAAACCCGTATAAATATGGCAACAAGATAGTGAAAAACCTTAAGATCCGAGGCTATGATGTCTACCCGGTTAATCCCAAGTTAAAAGAGCTAGAGGGGTTAACCTGTTATCACAGCATTAATGACATTCCAGATAAGGTAGATGTAGTGGACTTTGTAGTTCCACCGGAGACGACTGAAGAAATTATCAAGCAATGTAAGATATTGGGGCTTACCCGCATATGGCTTCAACCAGGATCAGAAAGCGAAGCAGCCATATCTTTTTGCCGTGAGAATAATATGAAAGTTGTCTACAATGAGTGCGTGATGCAAAGTTAAGATAAATGGCATGGAAAGCTATTTTAAGAAAGCGGTGACTATATCTGTAAAACCTGTTGAGCGGTTCAAGTATGGGAAATGCCCGCTGGATAATGTCCGTACTTCAGCCGAAGGATAAGTTGATTTTAACTGTTCGCGTAAGGCCTTTTCCACAAGCGGATCGTTATCCGCTTCAATAATCAACACAGGGATTTTCAATTTATTTAGATCAGGAGCGGTAAACGGTTGGACAACGCAGCGATAACGCCCCACTACCTGCGCTTTGGACATACGCCCCGACCCAATTTCCGTGAGGAACGCCAGTGTCAATTCATTATTGCCGGAAGCGGGATAAATACTCTTTACAAAACTGTCGCGCAGAACATCCATTACCAGCCACTCAGGTAAAAATGGCAAAACCGCGCCAATCGTCTTGTTCTTTTCTGCGATTATATCATTCGGGGGGAATGTGTTTGAGAAAACAGCCCGCAGTATCCGGTCAGGATGGTTCGCTACCAGGTATTGGGCCAGGTAGCCGCCCAGGGAAGTTCCAACAATATGCGCCCGTTCAGCACCTTCGGCATCCATAATAGCCAAGACACCTCCGCTCAGCTTTTCCAGCGAATCCACAGCAGGATACGTGACCGATATAACACGATAACGGTCTTGCAGGTCTTCCATTTGCTGCCACCATATATCGTAAGCACCGGTCATGCCGTGCAAAAATATAATGGTCTCCTGCCCCTTGCCAAAAGCAATATATTCCCATGCAACATCATTCACTTTCAACGATTTAGCGGGATGCTCTGCCCGAAACGTCTGCAAAGAAGCCGTAATTTTGGGATCCACTTTCGCGTAGTTTTTCTCAAACGCCACGCCTGTCACCGGATATAAATACACACCCGCAACCGCAATCACCAGGATAAGCGGGATGATCCACTTCAGGTGTTTTCGCATATTTAACCTCCCTGTACTATGTATCATTTTATGTAAGGAAACCCCGATCCTTAAAGATCGAAAACAAACCTGGTGTCACATCAGGGTCCCTTACGTAAAGGCCGCAATAGAATCGAGTCCAGGGAAATGCGCGGACGTGGCGGAGGGACTCTGGTGGGATATCCTACCGGCATCACTGCAACAGCGAATACGGTAGGAGGAAGTTGAAATAGGGTGTTCATTTCCTCTGTAGTCCCCACGGCTCCTACCCAGCAGGAACCCAACCCGAGGGACGTGGCGGTCAGGGCAATATGCTCGACAGCAATATAAGTGTTGGCCATTGCATTTGCGAAGTGCACATTCAAGTCAGAATCAGGGTCGTTGAGAAATAACTCCCGGATTGCCGGATCGGCAAAGTAGCCCGACAGTTCATTAATGATACCGGAGTCTATAAACTCCTGCGAACGTTTCTCACGGGCGGCCCTTGCATATGCGGCCAGGTCAATGCAGCAAACAAATACGACCGGGGCTTGCTCGATAAAAGCCTGGTCGAAACATATCTTGCGGAGTTTTCTCTTCTCGTCCTGGTCAGTTACAACTATAAAACGCCAGGGCTGCTTGTTGCTGCCGGAGGGCGCCAGCCGTGCAGCCTCAAGCATCTCAAGAATGGCATCATCGGGCACCGGATCGCTGCGGAAGCTGCGTATGCTCCTCCGCTGCTTTATTGCTTCAGTAACTGTAAGCATTGTATCCCCCTCCAACCAAATATATGTATCTCAATAATACTTGTTGCTGCCATCTATCTCAAAAAGTATAGATGTAAATAAGCAAAGTGCATGGCCTTTTCCAGCGCTGTGCGACAAGAGACATTGCATAGCAATTTACCTCATCATAAAGAACTTCGAGCATACGATTAACTTGACACCATTACTGAACGCTGTTATTATTTTGAATCAGATTCAACACTTTATTTTATTCCTGTCTATTTACCTGAATCTTGCCACGGGAGGATGAAAGGGCATGGATGTGATCGAAACAAAAATCGATACCACATCGGATGAATACCGCAGGAACCGCGATTCCATGGAAGCCCTGGTCACAGAGCTGAAGGAGGAATTGCGGATAGCGCGGGATGACCGCCCGCAGAAAGCCAAAGACCGCATTGCGTCCCAGGGAAAAATGCCTATCCGTGAAAAACTGGAGCGCCTTTTAGACCGCAATACGCCTTTTCTGGAGATAGCACCCCTGGTTGGACGCGGCATGTATGACGGTATGATCCATGGGGGTGGCCTGGTGTGCGGTGTAGGGGTTGTCTGCGGGAAGGAAGTGTTCATAAGCGGCAACGATGCCACCATAAAGGGTGGGGCCACCTACCCTATGACCATGAAGAAGACACTGCGGGTGCAGACGATGGCCATGCAAAACCGTATGCCGATTATCACCCTGATCGATTCGGCCGGAGGATACCTACCGATGCAATCCGAGGTGTTCCCCGATATCGACGATGGGGGAAGGATTTTCTATAACCAGTCGATCATGTCAAAGATGGGGGTCCCTCAGATCACGGCTGTCATGGGGCTATGCACCGCAGGCGGAGCGTACGTCCCTGCCATGTCAGATGAGACCATTCACGTTAAAGGGATAGGGGCAATCTTCCTGGGCGGCCCGCCCCTCGTCAAGGCCGCAACGGGAGAAGAGGTGACCGCTGAGCAGCTGGGGGGTGTGGACCTGCACTGCAGGGAATCGGGAGTCTCAGACTATTACGCTGAGAGCGATGCGCACGCCATTGAAATCGTCCGCAATATCATGGAATGTATGCCTGCAAGGGAAAAGACGCGCCTGCCGATGCACGAGCCGAAACCGCCCCTGTACGATCCTAAAGAGATATACGGCATAGTCAGCAAGGAGTTCAAGGTACCTTACGACGTGCGCGAGCTGATTGCCCGGATTGTCGATGGAAGCGAATTCCTGGAATTCAAGGAACTCTTCGGCCCGACGCTGGTCTGCGGCTGGGCATACATCCACGGATACCCCGTCGGCATACTTGGCAACAACGGTGTGCTCTTTCCCGACAGCGCAATGAAGGCAGCGCAGTTTATACAGATCTGCGACAAGCGTAAGATACCCCTCATCTTTCTTCAGAATATCAGCGGATTCATGATCGGCAGAGAATATGAGCGCCTTGGTATCACCAAGCACGGGCATAAGATGGTCATGGCCCAGGCCTGCGCAACAGTACCCAAGTTCACCGTCATAGTCGGCGCATCCTTCGGAGCGGGGAATTACGCAATGTGCGGCCGCGCCTATAATCCACGATTTCTCTGGATGTATCCCAATGCAGAGATCGCCGTGATGGGGGGCGAACAGGCCTCCGGGGTCCTGGTGACACTGCGCAAAGACCAGCTGGCGAAGGAGGGGCTTCCCCCCATGACTAAGGAGGAAGAGGACGCGATCCGCAATCCTATCATCGAGGCGTCAAGGAAGGAAAGCAATGCCCTGTACAGCACGTCGCAGCTATGGGACGACGGCATCCTCGACCCCGTGGATACACGGGATGCCCTTGGACTTGCCATATCTGCCTCCCTTAATGCTCCCATCCCCGACGACGTATTCGGCTACGGCATATTCCGTATGTAATGAGATAAAGGGATAGTTTCACAGAGGAGGCTCTGCTATATTCAGGAAAATACTTGTGGCAAACCGGGGAGAAATCGCCCGGCGCGTCATGAATACCTGCCGGGAGATGGGAATCGCCACGGTAGCCGTGTATTCCGAGGCGGACCGGAAGGCCGTGCATGTTCTGAAAGCCGACCAGGCCGTCTTCCTGGGTGATTCAGATCCAGCGGAAAGTTACCTCAACATTGACAGGATCATAGCAGCGGCGAAACAGACCGGGGCTGAGGCCATACATCCGGGCTACGGTTTCCTTGCGGAAAACCCTCTATTTGCAGAGCGCTGCGAAAAGGAGGGGCTGGTCTTCATCGGCCCTCCTTCACGCGTCATCCGTGAGCTGGGAGACAAGACGGTTGCACGCCGGACCGTCGCAGGAAGCGGCGTACCTGTCATCCCGGGCATGAGCCGGCCGGAATCGGACCCCGGTATACTTGACCGGGAGGCAGCGGGCATCGGATACCCTGTTCTCATCAAGGCCGCTGCAGGAGGCGGAGGAAAGGGTATGCGCGTCGTCACTTCGCCGAAAGATTTTCACGAGGCCTGCGTCTCGGCATCGAGCGAGGCAAAGAGGGCATTCAGCGATGGGTCCATCTACCTGGAAAAGTATCTTTCCCGGCCCCGGCACGTGGAGTTCCAGATTGTCGCAGACACACACGGCCATGTGGTCCACCTTTTTGAAAGGGAATGCTCCATCCAGAGACGTCATCAGAAGATCATCGAGGAGACGCCCTCGCCCATCATGACGCCAGAACTGAGGAAGCGCATGGGGGCTGCCGCGGTTGCCGTAGCGAAGGCATCCGGATATGTGAACGCAGGAACGGTGGAATTCCTGGTTGACCAGGAGGGAAAATTCTATTTTCTCGAAGTCAACACCCGCCTCCAGGTGGAACACCCCATCACGGAAATGATCACCGGCCTCGATATCGTGCGGATCCAGATGGAGGTCGCCTCAGGCAATCCTTTGCCACTCGTTCAGGAAAATGTTAGAAGCAGGGGACATGCCATCGAATGCCGGATTTACGCGGAAGACCCTGAAAAGGGATTCTATCCATCCCCAGGGAAGATCATCTACATGCAGGAGCCTTCAGGGCCGGGAATCCGGAATGATTGCGGCATCTATTCAGGCTTTCAGGTACCGGTGGAATATGACCCCATCCTGTCAAAACTGATAGCACACGCAGAAGACAGGAACCAGGCGATTATGAGAATGGTACAGGCGCTTGAGGACTATGTTATTCTCGGGGTGAAAACACCCGTACCGTTCCTCATCGATGTCCTCAAATCCGAGGCATTTGCAAGAGGAGATACGTTCACCGATTTCATCGACACCTATTTCTCTGACTGGAAGCCGAACCGGTCTGATGCGGATGCTGCCTGCGCTGCATTTATCATTGATGAACTGACTCGTGTCAGGACGGCCAGGGCCGATGGAGGACAGGAGCGCGTCGACTCGTCGCCATGGCAGGTGCTGGGACCCTGGGGTCGTTAAGGCTGAGAGGATAAATATATGGACTACCGGCTCAAAATAGGTGAAAATGCGATCCCCTTCCATGCTGAAAAGAAGGGAGACCACAGCATTACACTCTCTAACGAAAACAGTACTCTCAACATTGAGTATACCGTTATCTCAAGGCATCACCTGCACCTCCTCGTGAACGGTTCTCCGGTGAACGTATATCTTGCCCAGGATGGAAACGCCAAGACAATGATGATCAGGGGAATCCCCTATTCAATTAGTGATGCTGATATCCTAGATACCCGGGCCAGGGGGAAGAAGAGATCTCAGGCCGTTCCGCAGGACATCACACCGCCCATGCCTGCGGTGGTGGTCAGGATACTGGTTTCCAAGGGAGACAGTGTGAGACAGGGTGAAAGTGTGATCGTCGTCGAGTCAATGAAGATGGAAACGACGCTGACCGCTCCCTTTGGTGGGAAGGTGAGAACGGTGAATGTTGCCCAGGGAGACAAGGTGATGCCCGGTCAGATCCTGATTGATATCGACAAGGACGAAGTCTCAACAAAAGATGCATCGCCATCCGGCTGATAGCCGGTAAGACTATATGAGGAGGGAATAAATGGAAGACCGCCACTTGCTCTACCGCGTCGAAGAAGGCGTGGGATATATCACCATCCACAGGGAACCGCAGAGAAATGCTATAACACCCGAAGCAATCGCTTTGTTCCATGAATACCTGGATGAGGCGGAAAAGGACGAAAAGGTCCGGGCCCTCCTGATCACCGGTGCGGGGGAGAAGGCCTTCTGCACGGGAGCGCAGCTGAGTGGAGAAGTCACTACCGGGGGCAAGGATATCTTTGCCAGCTATGCAGGACTCTTGAACCGGATCGTGAGCTTTCCGAAACCCACCGTTGCCCGGATCAAAGGATTCTGCCTGGCAGGCGGCATGGGGTTCATGCTTGCCTGCGATATCGTTATTGCCAGCGACGACTCAAAATTCGGAACGCCGGAAGTGAATGTCGGCCTGTGGCCCATGATGATCGGTGCGCTAATATTCCGCAACGTGCTCCAGAAGAAGGCCATGGAGATGATACTCCTGGGAGAAAGGCTTACAGCGCAGGAGGCGCTAGCCATGGGGCTCATTACCCGCGTAGTCCCGGCTGGAGACCTTGATGGAGAAGTGAAAAAAGTGCTCGACATTCTCACATCGAAAAGCCCCATCGGGATGCGAATGGGGAAACAGGCATACTATTCCATGGCGAATATGCCATTGAAGGAGGCCTTTATTTTTCTTTCGGAAAAGATCAAGGAGGTTGCAAGTACGGAAGATGCTAAAGAGGGCATAACTGCCTTTATCGAAAAGAGGCAGCCCAATTTCACGGGAAAGTAAAGGGAAACCCTTTTTGATGCCCGGGGAAAACACGAATTTATTTTTATTAAAGCAACCGCATAAATTACATATTATGAAAGAAAGGGAGAATTGTTATGAGTTCTGAGAACAGAAAAGGGAAAGATAAAGTAATTATTGCAAATTGCAGCGGTTTTTTTGGGGACCGGCTGGCTGCCGCCTCGGAGATGGTCCGGGGAGGTCCCATTGATGTCCTTACGGGCGATTACCTTGCAGAGCTTACTATGGCGCTGCTCTTCCGCTTGAAATTGAAAAATCCTGAGGCGGGATATACCCCAACCTTCCTGAAACAGATGGAAGAGATTATGGGAGAATGCCTCGATAAAAAAATCAAAGTGGTATCCAATGCCGGCGGATTGAATCCCCGCGGGCTGGCGAAGGAACTTCTCAAGATAGCGGAAAAACTGGGACTCCATCCCAAGATTGCCTGCATTGAGGGGGATGATCTCATGGGGCGGCTGGCTGAACTTCAGGCGTCAGGAGAGGCTTTCATTCACCTTGACAAAGGTATCTCTCTGAAAGATGGGGGGTTGGTCCCAATCACTGCAAATGCGTATCTCGGCGGCTGGGGCATCGCTGCGGCACTGGAAAGAGGCGCCGACATCGTGGTGAGCGGCCGCGTTGCCGATGCCTCGCTTTTAATGGGGCCTGCGGCCTGGTGGTTCGGGTGGAAGCACAATGATTGGGACAGGCTTGCCGGCGCAGCGGCAGCAGGGCACATTGTTGAGTGTGCAGCCCAGGCTACCGGCGGGAATTATTCCTTTTTCGACGAGGTGCCATCATTCCTCAAGGTCGGGTATCCCATAGCCGAAATATTCGCTGACGGTTCGTCGGTCATCACCAAACATCCGGGCACCGGAGGTCTTGTTTCCGTGGGCACCGTAAAAGCACAACTCCTCTATGAGGTCAAGGAACCCACCTATCTTACTCCCGATGTTGCAGCCCGGTTCGATACAATCAGGATATCCCAGGAATCGCCGGACCGTGTCCGGATATCCGGTGTGCTCGGCGCCCCGGCCCCCGAAAACACCAAGGTATGTATCAACTGTCTGGGCGGCTATAAGAATTCGTCGACCGTTGTACTGACCGGTCTCGACATCGAAAAAAAGGCCAAGATAGTCGAGGATGCAGTCTTCGACAACCTGGGTGGGAGAGGACAATATGCCGTCGAAGAAGTACAGCTTGTCCGATCAAACCATGACAACCCCGAAATAAACGAAGAGGCCTTTGCGCAGCTCCGGATTTCCGTAATGGACCGCGACCAGAAGAAGGTTGACCGGTTTTCCGGGAGTATTATCGAGCTAGCGCTGGCAAATATCCCCGGCTTCACGCTGACAGCACCCCCTGCAAAAGGGACGATGGCGATCATCCATTGGCCCGCGCTCATTCCCGCACGCCTTATCACCCAGAAAATTATTATGAACGGCGATGAGTTTTCCGTCGATTTTGTGCCGTCCGCGGCTCAGGTAAAGCCTCCGGAGGCACCGAAAGTAACGATACCACCTGTGCCGGCCGGAAAGACGGTAAAAATACCCTTCGGCCGCATCTTTGCTACCCGCTCCGGTGACAAGGGGGGCAATGCAAATCTCGGTGTCTGGGGAAAAACGCCCGAAGCATATGCCTTTCTCAGGGAGTTCCTGACCACCAAAAAACTGAAGGAACTTCTCAAGGACATGAGTGGATATGAAATAGAACGATACGAGTTTCCCAATCTGTTTGCAGTCAACTTCTATATAAGGGGTGTCCTCGGTGAAGGCGTGGCTGCATCACTGAGAAGCGATCCCCAGGCCAAGACCCTGGGCGAGTACCTGCGTGCAAGGGTTATCGAGGCGCCCGAGTCCATTGTTCCATAATTATTCCGGCTCGTTGTATAGGTAATATCGCCGGGAGGCAAGAAGCAGCCCGGCGCGAGAGGAGGTTGTTAGATGACAGTATACGATCAAACGCCCTGGTTAAAGTTCTACGAATCACGGTTAAGTCCGGAGGTGAAAGCGGTAGATGAGACATATGTGGATCTCCTGGAAAGGGGCCTGAAATTCCGGCCGGAGATAGCGGCCTTCCATTTTCTTGGGATCAAAATCACATATAAAGAACTGGACCGGCTTTCCATGAGATTCGCTTCATACATCCGCAAACAGGGATGCAATCCGGGAGATGTGGTGGGCATCGATCTTCCCAACATTCCTCAGTATGTCATCGCACTGGCAGGTGCTCTCCGTGCAGGATGCGTTGTTACCGGCATTTCTCCGCTTCTTGTCCCGAAAGAGATGGCTTACCAGTTGAATGATTCAGGCGCCAAAGCACTGGTAACACTGGATGCGATCTACGAAAACCGGGTGCAGAAGATAAAAGACGATATCCCCAAAGTTACCTGTATCATCACCACTAACATCGCTGACTATCTCCCCTTATACAAGCGCATCCTGGGCAAACTCACCAAGAAGGTCCCCTCCGGAAAGGTGGAGACGATAAAGGGGAAAGAGGTGTCCTCTTTCAAGGCTGCCCTATCAAACACATTACCCGATATTCCCAAGGCGTCCATCAAGCCGGATGATACCTGTTTCATTCAATATACAGGCGGGACGACGGGTATGCCCAAGGGGGCGGAACTCACCCACAGGAATATGGTTTCCAACCTCGCTCAGGGAAGGCAGTGGCTCGACCTCTCGATGGCTGGCGGCACCGTCTGCTCCGGCTTCCCCTACTTCCACATGGCGGGCCTCTATTTCGGCATGACTTGCATGTCATTGGCATTTACCCAATGCCTGATCCCCGACCCCAGGAACACGAAAAATATATGTAAAGAGATCGCCGCGCATCGTCCCATGATGATGCTCATGGTCCCTTCCCTCTACCAGATGCTGATCGACGATCCGGCGTTTTCAATGATCGATTTTTCTTCCTGCAAAGCCTGCATTTCCGGCGCATCGCCGTTTTCCAAAGAGGCTATCAATGCTCTCGAGGCTATCGTCGGCAAGGGAAAAGTGGTGGAACTATACGGGATGACCGAAGCAAGCCCGATCATTACCATGAACCCACTGAACGGAAAGAAGAAGATCGGCTCCGTGGGGATCCCCCTCCAGAGTACACAGATCAAGCTGGTTGATGTGGAATCAGGAACGAGAGAGGTCGCCATGGGTGAAGTAGGGGAGATCATCGTACACGGACCCCAGGTGATGAAAGGGTATCACAACAAGCCGGAAGAGACGACCAATACCCTGCGTGAATTTCAGGGTGCAAAATGGCTCTATACCGGCGACGTGGCAAGCATGGACGCGGACGGGTACTTCTCCATAGCCGACAGGACAAAGGACATGCTCATCGTAAGCGGATACAAGGTATTCTCCCGCGAGGTGGAAGAAGTGCTCAGCGAGCACAAGGCAGTCGAGTTATGTGCGATCATAGGGATAAAGAACCCGGAGCGGCCCGACAGCCAGATCGTCAAAGCAGTTATCCAACTCTCCAAGGATGCTCAGGCGAAAGGGCAGGAGGAAGTAAAAAAGGAGATACTCGAACATTGTAAGGAGAACCTTGCACCATACAAGATCCCCAAAGTGATTGTATTTACAGATTCGCTACCCCTTACCGCTGTGGGCAAGGTGGATAAAAAGGTACTCAGAAAAATGTAATGAACCGAATCCGATCGAGATAACAGGAGAATGAGGAATGTATTTCAACGAAACGCATGACGCTTTCAGGGCATCGGTCAAGAAGTTTGTAGATAAAGAGATCAACCCCCACATGGCTGAATGGGAAAAGACAACAGCTCCCCTTCACGAGCTTTTTAAAAAGATGGGAGACCTCGGATTCCTGGGCATCCGTTATGACCCGAAATACGGGGGAGGGGGACTGGATTACTGGTTCGAGACTATCCTGCTCGAAGAAATCGGACATATCAAAGGCATGGGCGTCTCAACAGCCATCGCCGTCCAAACGAACATGGCCACACCGGCAATAGCGGCCTTCGGCAGTGAGTACCTCAAGGAAACCTATCTGAAACCGGCGATAGCCGGCGATATGGTCACTGCCATTGCCGTGACCGAGCCGGATGCAGGCTCCGATGTATATGCCATGAAGACGAAAGCGGTGAAGAAAGACGGCTACTATCTCCTGAATGGATCGAAGACATTCATCACCAACGGGGTCCAGGCAGATTTCCTCACCCTTCTGGCCAGAACCGATGCGGGAGAGGGGCATCACTCCTTCGGGCTCTTTGTGGTCCCGACCAATCTCAAAGGTTTTCAAGTGAGTAAGAAGCTCGATAAAGTCGGGCTCTGGAGCAGCGATACGGCAGAGCTCTTTTTTGACGATGTCAAGGTGCCTGCAGAAAATTTGATCGGCGACGACAGTCAGGGTTTCATCTATCAGATGAAGCAGTTCCAGCACGAGAGGTTCGCAGTGCTGCCCGGCTCCTGTACGGCGATACAGGATATGATTGCCATGACGGTGGAATATCTCCGCCAGCGAATCGTATTCGGCAAACCTCTGATCACCAAGCAGGTCTTGAGGCACCGGCTGGCTGACTGGTCTACCAGGAATGAAGCCCTGAGACAACTGACCTACCATATTGTCCGCATGAAGATGGAAGGCCTGGACCCGACGCGGGAAGTCTCCATGGGCAAATTGCTGGCAGGACAGCTGATTTCTGAAGTGGCCAGTGGCTGCCTCCAGATGTTCGGTGGGATAGGGTTCATGAACGAGACCCTCATTTCACGCTATTTCCGGGACGTCCGGATTATGTCCATCGGCGGCGGCGCGGATGAGGTCATGCTTGAGATCATCGCGCGGACTGAGGGCTATTAACGTTTTCTGCAAGCATGAGAACTGATAAACTGTTAAAGACGTTTCTCATGGTGCCGCGCCACCATATCAAGTCTTTGCAGTGGAGCTATGAATGACCAAATCGAACGATCAGGAAATTGTACTTTCACGCAGTGCGTTACGGCGGCTGAGAGAAAAAGAACAGAAGTACAATACAATTCTCAAAGCCGCAGAGACCCTCTTTGCCCAAAAAGGTTACCACAAGACAAGCATTGAGGAAATAGCTGATTTGGCCGAGGTTTCCACGGGTTCCGTATATTTTTATTTTAAGAACAAGGAAGACCTCCTCATCACACTGATGCAGGAGATAGGGCATCAGTTAAGGAAATTACTCGGCGATGAGCTTAAAAGGGCCGATTATTCCTTTGATAGCTTTAAGAATATCTCATTCGCTTTTTTGAGAATTTTCTGCGGGAGTCATCCTGAGTGGATGGCAATTTTTTTCAGGGAATCTGTTGGCCAGAGTTCGGAAGTTGAAGAACAGAGGAGGCAGCTGTTCATCAAACTTACGCACGACATCAAAGACGCGTTCATTCGAATAAGCAAGGGACAGGGAATAGATATTATCGACGACTTTACCCCCGAGTTGATTGCAGTATGCATAGTCGGGGTATACGAACGAATCGCTTGCCATTATTTCCTGTGGCAGGACCACCCGGAGGACATAGAGTATTTAGCTCAGAAATCCGTATCTTTCATGCAGGGGGGGATTGACAACCTGCTTAAAGATTGAGAAATCATAATAATCGATTGATGATACTACTACTTGAAGGAGATCTATGAAAACAAGAATTACAGAGATGATGGGGATTCAGTACCCGATTATTTTATCCGGGATGAGCTGGATCAGTGTTCCAGAGATGGTGGCTGCAGTTTCAAATGCAGGCGGTTTGGGGATTCTCGCCACAGGCCCCCTGGACAAGGATACGACCCGGGAATCCATCAGGCGGATCCGCAAGCTCACAAATAAGCCCTTCGGGGCCAATGCGTCCCTGCTGTTCCCCGGCGCCAAGGAATCCGCCAAAGTCCTCCTTGAAGAGCAGGTCCCGGTGATTAACTTCGCGCTGGGCAAGGGAGACTGGATAGTTCAGGAGGCCCATAAATACGGTGGCAAGGTCGTAGCCACAGTGGTGAATTCCCGTCATGCCAAGCGGGCCGAGGAGTACGGGTGTGATGCCGTCATCGCCACGGGCAACGAGGCTGCAGCCCATGGTGAGTTCGTTACAACGTTCTGCCTCATCCCGAGCCTGGTAAATACCCTCTCCATCCCGGTCATTGCTGCCGGAGGAATCGCGGACGGAAGGGGCCTGGCTGCAGCGCTGGCCCTGGGCGCAGAAGGCATCGCCATGGGGACCAGGTTCATGACCACAAAAGAAAGCCCGCTCCACAAGAATTATAAAGACCTCTCCCTCACAAAGGATGTCACCGACACTTTGTACTCAAAGCATTTCGATGGACTGTACTGCCGTGTTATGAAGACCGGTACGGCCGAGCGTGCAGAGAGGCGGGGTCTGGACCTGCCTGCCGCCTTCTTCAACGCGCAGGACGTCGCGAAGCAACTTCGCCTGCCCTTCATCAAGCTCTTCATAGGTGTAATGCTTTCCGGATGGAAGAACACCAGGCAGCTTGCTTACCTGGCGAACGCCTCTCATGCCTTCCAACTGGCCACAGAAGAGGGTGACCTTAAGAAGGGGGTCCTGCCTGTAGGGCAATGCACCGGCCTGATTAAAGACCAGCCTACAGTCAAAGAGCTGCTCGATAGGATGATACGGGAAGCAGAGGGGATTGAGAAAAGGATGGCGGGCATCTTCGCATAAATATATATAGCTTTGAACTCCCCGGCTCTTTAGTTTAAAATCAGCCTGTGCCAATGGAAGGTCTGGGAAAAATACTGCTCATCATCGGCGCGGTCATCATTGTGGTCGCTCTGCTAATGATCTTTGGCCAGCACATACCGTTTTTCGGCAAATTGCCTGGAGATATATTCATCAAGAAGGACAACTTTTCCTTTTATTTTCCCATAGTCACGTTCCTGATCATCAGCATCATTCTGACCGTAATAATCAACCTTATCCTATATTTTATTAACAGATAGCCATCCCGCATGAAGCTTTCAGATTTTGACTACAACCTGCCGCTGGAATTTATAGCACAGCATCCAATTGAGCCCAGGGATTCATCGCGTCTCTTGGTGCTTGACCGTAAAACAGGCGCCGTAGAACATAAACACTTCCACGATGTAATCCAATATATCCATAAGGGCGATACGCTGGTATTTAATGACAGCCGCGTAATACCGGCCCGGATCAAGGGGATGATAACGGGAACGGAAAGACACGCCGAAATATTGCTGCTCAAGCAGCTTTCCCCAGATACATGGGAAGCACTGGTAAGGCCGGGACGCAAACTTATGCCGGGGGCCTGCGTTTCGATTACAGGACATCGGGGCAATGAGCAATTGGCCCTAACTGGAGAAATAACTGCGAGGCATGAAAGCGGCATCAGGGTCGTTAAATTCTCACACCCCGAAATGCTGGATAGTTTAGGTGAAATGCCCCTGCCTCCCTATATAAAAGCACGGCTCGATGACAGGGAGCGCTACCAGACCGTCTATTCATCGGTTAAAGGCAGCGCAGCCGCGCCCACAGCAGGGCTGCACTTCACACCGGAACTGCTCAAGGAAATCCGCGATAAAGGCGTCAACACGGCCTTTGTTACGTTGCATATCGGCCTGGATACCTTTCAGCCCGTAAGGGCGGAGGACCCCAGCCACCATCAGATACACACGGAATTCGGCACAGTGAGCGAAGAGACCGCAAATTTGCTGAACACAACCAGACAGGCAGGTAAACGTGTCATTGCTGTCGGCACGACTTCGGTCCGCTTGCTTGAGGCGGTGTCTGCCGGTGGAATGGTCAAGCCTTTTGCCGGCCCGGTCGGACTTTTCATACTACCCGGCTACCAATTCAAATCAGTGGATTCCATTATAACCAATTTCCACCTGCCTAAATCCACTTTATTGATGATGATCTCCGCATTTGCGGGGCGCGAGCGCATATTGCAATGCTATGAAACTGCCAAGTCCGAAGGTTACCGGTTTTACAGCTTCGGGGACGCTATGCTTATACTTTGATACTTCTTCAGCATCGATTTATTATCGATTGTTCCATCGGCTGACCGTCAATTACCTGAATTGCCATACGAACACAAACCAAATATAATTTCTACTTTGTACGCTTTTCAATAACGTCAGTATGAAAAACGTATTACAATATAGCAATGAGTAAATCGAACAAGGCAGTTTTTTACGTCCTGATACTGGTTATTATCGGCCTGATCGCTGCCATTGTATATTTTTCCGTTACTCACCAACCAGGTGATAAGTTCACTGAGTTTTACCTGCTTAACCAGGATGGCAAAGCATCCGGTTACCCCGCAGAGATAGTAGCAGGACAACCTGCCAGCGTGATCGCAGGTATAATCAACCATGAAGGAACTCCAGTCACATACAGAATACAAATTCAGGCTAACGGTGCTATAATCAATTCCATCGAGACCGGAACGCTATTAAACGATCAGAAATGGGAGCGCAGGGTGGATTTTAGCATCAACAATGCGGACGACAATCAAAAAGTTGAGTTTTATCTGTATACGAACAAGGATCTTTCACCTCATATAAAGGACCCTCTAGTTCTCGTTATGAACGTAATAATCCCGAAATAATTATGATTTAGGATGTAACGTCAGCATGTGTGGAATCATTGGTTATTGCAGTAAAAACGGCCATGCTTCTTCGATCATATTCGAGGGTTTGAAGCGCATGGAATACCGCGGCTATGACTCTTCCGGCATCGCCATGATTTCGGGAGATAAGTTGATAGTGAAGAAAGGAGTAGGGACCCTTGATGTGGTCAATGCAAAATTTCACCTGGACAAAGTGCCGGGCCACCTGGGCATCGGGCACACACGCTGGGCGACCCATGGCGGCGTCACCGGGCCCAACACCCACCCTCACTGCGACTGCCATAACCAGATAGCTGTTATCCATAATGGGATCATCGACAATTACCAGGAACTTCGCGATGAGTTATTGAAAAAGGGGCATCATTTTACCTCTGAGACGGATACCGAAGTAATTCCGCATAAGTTGGAAGACGAGATGAAGAAAGGCCGGTCCCTGGAGGATGCCGTACTTGCGGTAGCTCCCAGGCTGCACGGCTCGTATGCATTTTTGGCCATTTCTACCAAAGAGCCTGATAGGATCGTGGGAACGCGCAAAGGCAGCCCCCTTGTTGTCGGACTTGGCCCCCATAAGGCATTTGCGGCCAGTGATTCAATGGCACTGGCAGGTCAAATCGACCAATTGTATATGCTCGGCGAAGCTGAGATAGTCGTGCTGACACCGGATAAAACCACGTTCTTTGACGCCACCGGCAAAGAGATCCACAAAAAAGCCACAAAGCCCGATATGGAGTGGAATGAGAGTGACAAGGGCGGCTATCCCTATTTCATGCTCAAAGAGATTATGGAGCAGCCTAAAACCCTGTTAGCCGCTTCGCAACAGGACAAGGAGCTCTTTATCTCCATCGCCATGGACATCCTGAGGGCCGACCAGGTCGTCGTTACAGCTTGCGGCTCATCACGTTATGCAGCGCTTGTCGGCAGGTACCTGTTCTCGACTATCGGCAAGAAGTTCTGCGAAGTGGTAATGGCTTCCGAATTCCAGTATTTTGCCGATTCCCTCGGAAAAAATACACTGGTGATCGCGGTTTCCCAGAGTGGTGAAACATTAGACGTTATTGACGGAGTCAAGCTGGCCCGCCAGGCCGGAGCCAAGATCGTCTCGATAATAAACAGGCCGCAGTCGCTGCTCGGCGAACTAAGCCATAATGTAATTTATTTAAATTGCGGACCCGAAATCGGAGTCTGCGCAACCAAGTCATTCCTGAACCAGCTTGCCGTGTTCTATCTGTTGTCATTTTCAATGGTGCACGCTTTCGATATGGCCGCCGACAATATCCGCAAGGTCAGCAAGCAGGTAGCCAAGGTGATCGAATGGAACCGTGAAGAGATCGGACGTATTGCGGACCTGTATTACAAGTCCAGTGACTGTTATTACATTGCCCGCGGTATTAACTTCGCAATCGCATCCGAGGGCTCGCTGAAATTAAAGGAAATCTCCTATATACACGCCGAAGGTATGCCTGCCGGTGAACTTAAACACGGCACGCTTTCTTTAATCCAGCCGGGCACGCCCGTCCTGGTTATCTGCCCCGCCGACTATACATACGAGGAAACGTTAAGCAACGCCATTGAGGCTAAATCCAGAGGCGCTAAAATTATTGCAGTATCGGACAGGGACAACGAAGTTTACGATCACTGGATCAATCTGCCTAAAGTACCTGATTTTCTTTATCCTATGGTCGCAGTGGTGCCATTGCAGCTTCTTGCCTATGAGATGACCATCAGGCTCGGGAATAATCCGGACATGCCGCGCAACCTTGCCAAGTCGGTTACGGTGAAATAGGCGTTATCGGCCACTAATATTATTTACTTTCACGTATCTATCTATTACACAGTATTGCAGGATCAAAGTAATACATTGTTTTTACCCGTTTCACAATTATCATAATCGTTCCTAATCTTATTATTAACAATTGACTTGTATTTTGTTTCCGTATAATCTTTTATCTACTATGCATTCGAATGATAATAATATTAAAGTAGTAGCGATCATACCCTGCCTCAACGAAGAACGGTTTATCGGCGATGTTGTTGCCAGGGCAATTAAGCACGTTGACAAAGTCATCGTCGTAGATGATGGTTCGAGCGATAATACAGCAAAAGTTGCCAGCCAATCAGGCGCCGAAGTAATAAGCCACGGGACCAGGCAAGGAGCAGGCGCAGCTACGCGCACCGGCTTTAACGCTGCCATAAAATATGGGGCTGAGATTGTCGTATCAATTGATGGCGACGGGCAGCATAATCCCGATGAAATACCGGACGTTGTTCAACCCGTCCTGGCAGGAAAAGCAGACCTCGTAATAGGTTCACGTTTCCTCTGCACCGCGGAGGTTCCGGTCCACCGTAAATTCGGCATTGATGCAATCACTTGGCTCTATAACGTGGGGCATAAGGATAAGATCGTCGATGGGCAGAGCGGTTTTCGGGCATATAGCAGGAAAGCCCTTGAGGTAATTAAAATAACCTATCCCGGATTCGGATTTAGTATTCAAACACTGGTACAGCCGCGAAATAACAAGCTGAAAATAATGGAAGTACCTATATCATGCATTTACCATGATGCAGGCTCGACACAGGATCCCATTACACACGGGTTTAGCGTGGCTTGGGCAGTGATTAAAATACGTATGAAAGAAGAATTCTTCAAATCAGGTGGATGACCCGCATAATGAACGTGTTGTTCGTCCTGGAACATTACCATCCTTTCATTGGCGGAGCGGAAGTGCTTTTCAGGCATATTTGTGAAGGGCTGGCAGCAAAGGGTAATAATGTTACAGTGCTAACCACGTTGTTGCCCGGTACGGATAAATATCAAACACTCAATAATGTAAAAATAATACGTATCAGGACACCGCAGGCATCGCGCTACTGGTTCACTTTTCTGGCGATTCCCCAGGCGATAAAACTGGCAGCTAAAGCAGACATTATTCACACTACTACTTATAACGGCGCCTTTCCTGCCTGGTTTGCCGCAAGACTGCGGGGTAAAAAATGCATTATCACCGTCCTGGAGATCATCGGCAGGCACTGGAAGGGAATGGCAGGAATGGGCACAATAAAAGCGGGCCTGCATCAGTTCCTGGAACGTATAATTGTGACGCTTCCCTTCGAACTATATTGTGCAATCTCGAATTACACTGCTGAATGCATTAAACAGTCCGGTGTAAAGAACGCTGTTATAAATGTCGTTTACCCGGGCATTGATTACCAGCTTTTTGACCCGGCCAGGGCAAACGGCCGAGAGGTCAGAAGCAAACTCGGAATTGGGGATGAATTCGTCTATATGTACTACGGTCGCCCCGGAATCTCTAAAGGAGTCGAATACCTGGTGGAAGCTGTGCCATTAATCTCACAGAAAATCAAAAACAGCAAACTCGTCATGGTACTTGCTCACGAGCCTGCTGATGGGTACCAGAATGTTCAGAAAGCTATATCTTCTTCCAAAATACATGATAATGTAATACTCGTTGACCCCGTGCAGCGTAACCAGCTTCCTTCGTACATAGCGGCAGCCGATTGTGTAGTCGTGCCATCTCTATCAGAGGGTTTCGGGTTCAGTGCAGCCGAAGCCTGCGCTATGGAAAGGCCGATTGTGGCCTCGGATGTTGCTTCATTGCGGGAAGTGGTCTCGGGAAAATTTATGCTGGTCGAAGCCAAAAGTGCTCAAGCCATAGCGCTCGGGGTCGAAGCAGTTTATAATAATAAAACCAAATTGACTGAGAAGAAGCTTTTTAAATGGCCGGACTGCGTACAGGCATATGAGAAAATTTATGCCCGGTTGTGCGGCATGAAAGGAGGAGACAAAAAGTGAGTTTCAAGAAGAAAAACGTGTTAGTTACAGGTATCAGCGGCTTTGTCGGGTCTTACCTGGCAGACTACCTGGTCCAACAGGAAGCTAACGTCTACGGCTTGTTCCGCCGCCGTGCCGACGGCCTGTGTCCCTACAACATCAAGTGCAGAGGAATATTCGATGATGTCAGCCTGCTGGAGAGCGAATTGCTGGATATATCGAGTATAGCTGCAGCACTGGACAAAAGTAAGCCCGATTATATTTTCCATCTTGGAGCACAGTCATTCGTGCAACGTTCCTTTGCCTGCCCCAGCGAAACAATGGATATCAATTGCACGGGGACCAGCAATCTCCTGGAGGCGATCAAAAATAAAGGTATAAATCCGGTAATAGTTTTTGCAGGAAGCAGCGAGGAATACGGGCTGGTTATTTACTCGGATTCTCAATACAAAAGCGCGGTTAAAAAGCAGGGCGTGATATTTCCTGCTCCCATCGAAATACCTGAGGTCCCCATTAAGGAGGAAAATCCGCTGCGCCCTATGTCGCCATATGCAGTGAGCAAGGTATACGGCGACTTCCTGATGAGAAACTACCATGCCAGCTTCGGACTGCGTACTGTGGTCTCAAGGGGTTTCAATCACGAAGGAGCCGGGCGCGGCATTATGTTTGTTACTTCAGCCCTGACAAAGCAGGTCATGCAGGTTAAACGCGGTGAAATAGACAGGATAGTTGTGGGAAACGTGAATGCGTTCAGAGATTGGTCGCATGTTACCGATATAGTAAAGGGCTATTGCCTCCTGGCAGAAAAGGGCACATACGGCGATGTCTATAACCAGGGTTCACAAAGAACGAACTCGGTGATCACCTATGCCCTTCTGGCACTGGAGTGCGCCGGTTACAAGGTCGAGAAAATCCAGACTATCAAGAATAAAAAAACCATCATAGCTCCGACAGCTTCGGACAAATCCAGGTACTTTGGCCTGAGTTTCGAAAAAACAAAGATCGACAAGATGATACTTGACGGGGAAATCGAGTTCCGGGCAGAGGACGAAGGCCTCACGGTCTTTACGAACAAAGGCAAGGTTACTATCAGTTTCGATGCAAGCAGGTTCAGGCCTGCCGAGGTACCTATACTGTTGTCTTCTACTAAAAAAATCGATAAGTTGGGTTTCAAGACCGTCTTTAGCCTGAGGGACATCATCAACGACCAGCTTAATTACTATCTGGATACGTCACGCTGATGATGGGCTTTGGTCTTTGATGGAACAATGTTGTTAGTTATTTGTCCAAGGAGATTCCAGGTTGCCGGATAAAACGCTCTGTGATGGAGTGCGGCGCACCATAATAGCTGCAACCATAGACCAGCCGGAGAACCAGTTTCATATTATTAGCAACCTTAACTGGCTAAGATACGAACGGCAACTTGATCTGGTGCTGCAGATCCTCCCGGACAAAGGCCGGCTGATCGATGTGGGCTGCGGATGGGGACAGACAACGGCCGTCATTGCTTCCTCCAGGCCGGGGCTTTCGGTCACAGGGCTGGACATATCGGAAGCAGAGAGTTGGGGTCCGTTGCAGAAATATGGGGCAACCTTTCAATCTTATGACTCCCGCACCTTTCCCTTCGAAGACAATACGTTCGATTATTGTCTCGCCTTCGGCGTGATCGAACATACCGAAGATGAAGTGAAGTTCCTTCGGGAAATCAGCAGGGTTATGAAGACCGGGGGCCGCCTGTTCGTCTTTAACCTGCCCAATAAATATGCTTTATTCGAGCGCATAGCAAACCTGGCCGGAATAAAAAGCCATGACAGGACCTATACGGCTTCCAGGATACGTACACTGATGCAATCTACAGGATTAGCTATCGAATCTATCAAAAGGGAACTATTCCTACCGGCCCAGGTAGCCAGGATAAGCAATAGCGCTGCCGGTGTATATAACCGCTATTACCTTCAAGTCGATAAAATGGACCTCTGGCTGACCCGGCCATTAAACTACTTTGCCCAGAGCTATGCATTTGTAGCCAGGAAAAGCTGAGACTATGTCAAGGATCGCACTTCTGGCTCCGACCTTCTCTGGCTTCAGCGGCATAGACCGTGTGGTTGAAAATCAGGCCCGCCAACTCGTTGCACGGGGAGACACCGTGGACATATTCACTTTTGAGGCAGATATGGAGCCGCCGCCAGGCGCAAATCTGCACATCATTGGCATGCCAAAGTCCCTATTTTGGCAGCGCATCTACAGGCTCTTGCTGCCACTGGATTATTTCAAGAATTCCAGGATCGCAATTCAACTGCGTAATTTCGATATTGTTTACAGCCATCAGTACCCCATGAACTGGCTGGCCTTTCAGGCCAAAAAGCGCTTCAACGTTAAATACATTTATTACGATTACGGCATTACGCCACCTAAAGCGTTCTCCACATTTGCCGAGCGGGTCTATATGATGATCTTCAATTCACTCTCTATCCTGACTGCAGCGAAAGCTGACGCAGCTATTTCTATCAGCCATTATTTACACAACGAACTCAAAAAAGACACAGGATTGATCAGCGAGGTAGTATATCCCAGGATAGATACGGGCAGATTTCGCCCCGGTATTGACAGCTCTGCCATCAGGCAAAAATACGGAATAACAAGCGAGCCCCTTGTTCTTTATGTCGGTCGTATCTCGCCACATAAGGGCATCCATCTGCTCATACAAGCGTTCCTTGAGGTCCAAAGACAAATCCCAGGAATTAAGCTACTGATGGCGGGGAAACATACATTCACCGACTATTCGCGGCGGCTTACATCGATGTCGAACTCATCCATAATTTTCGCCGGATATGTCCCCGACGAAGATATACCATCCTATTATGCAGCTTGCAGCGTTTATGCAACTGCCACACTCTGGGAAGGCTTTAATCTTCCACTGGCCGAGGCACAAGCTTGCGGCAAACCCGTGGTAGCTTTCAATCTCGGCCCACATCTGGAGGTAGTCCTCGAAGGAAAAACCGGATACCTGTCACCGCCCGGTGATGTTCATGCGATGGCTACTGCCATTCACTCCCTGGTCACAACTGACACTGCACGGGAAAAAATGGGCAAAGATGCAGCCGAATTCGTGAAGGAGAAATTCGGGTAATGCGATGGCCCAATGACTGGAAAATAAAGGATTGCCTTCTCCTGTGCGGAGGATTGGTCCTTATCCAGGTACTGTTGACAATTACAGCTGCGGCAGGGCTGGATATACCGATCTTGCGCCAGGTAGTTGGCTTTATCTTCTTGACCTTTATACCAGGTATACTCCTGCTTCGTATCCTCATGGTCCATGAAATAAATACGACTGAGAGCGTGGCCTATTCCGTTGGATTAAGCGTGACGCTGGTCATGTTCTCCGGCGCGATTATCAATTTTCTGCTTCCGCTCTTTAATGTAGCAAACCCAATTTCACAATTTCCCATCCTCTCGGCGCTGGTCATTGAGATTGCCCTGCTTATGACGGCGGCTTGGGCCAGAGACAGGAATTATCGAAACAGCTCCGACAAACAGCTGCGCTGGCCTTCGACCAGCATTAATTCTGTTCTGTTCCTGCTTGCAGTACTGCTCGTCATGATAACAGGGGTTAAGATAAGCGACGTCACCGGCAATAATGCAGCCCTGATTATCAGCCTTCTTTTAATTGCACTGATTATTTCCCTGGCTGCCTTCAAGAAATTCATTACCCGGGGAATCTATCCTCTTGCGCTATTCGTCATAAGTCTTTGCTTACTTTACCAGACGTCATTGATGTCACCGTACCTGATCGGAAGCGATATTTACACGGAATATCATTACTTCGGGGACACAGTTACAGCTGGAATATGGAATTACACGGTCGACAACCCTGTTAATTCGTGCCTCAGCATCGTCATGCTTGCCCCTACCTATTCTTTCATGATGGGTATAGACGGAATTTGGGTTTTTAAAGCCGTGTATCCCATCCTGTTTTCATTTCTCCCCCTGATAATGTTCAGATTCATGCGCATCCAGATTGGGGCGCTTTCGGCATTCCTGGCAGTCTTCTTTTTCATGGCAGTGCCTACATTTTCGCTGGAAATGATAAGCCTCTGCCGCCAGCAGATAGCCGAGCTGTTTTTCTCTCTTTTCATTCTTCTAATAGTGGACCGGAGAGTCGGCAGACTGCCCAGAGTGCTGATGATGGTGCTATTTGCACTGTCAATCATAGTCTCCCACTACTCCCTGAGCTTTATCACACTTATATATGTTGCCTTGCTGGTGCCCACTTTATTGTTGTTGAAGAGCGGTTTCTTCATCAGAATCTGGTCATGGATCACATCGTGGTCCGGCGGTCTGCCGAAGGAATACAGACAACCCGGAGCAGGCACGCTGCCGATGATGCTACTGATCATACCTGTCATCACGTTCTGTATCATGGGGTTGGCATGGTACCTATTGATAGCTCAGGGAGCCAACCTAGCCATGCTAAGCTCGCTATGGAACTCGCAATCAGAATCCATTCTTGCCTCGGCTGCCGCCGCACAGGACCTTCTCGTTCAGGCTGCGCTCGGCGTAGACTTCTTCAAGGTCTCCTGGCAGGGACAGGCATTCCGGGTTATGCAATACATAACCCAACTGTTCATTATCGCGGGCCTCCTGCGACTTCTGCTGATGCCAAAAGGCCTCAAATTCCGCATAGAGTATATTGCCGTGAGCGTGCTCAGCGTGGCAATGCTGGCAGCATGCATAAAACTACCCAATTTTGCCTACGCTTTCAATACTACAAGATGGTACCATGTGCTGTTGATCACGCTGGCGCCATTCTTCATTATCGGCGGAGAGACGGTGCTCCAGTTAATTAAATATGCTTGGCACAAAATCAGAAAGCGCCCGGATGCTGCATTAAAGGAAAGTCCCTCATACCTGAAAATTATCACGGTTGCAGTTATGGTCCCGTATTTCATAATCACATCCGGGATCCTTTACGAGGTTACGGGAATGAAGGACACGGTAAGGATCGAGGCCCCTTTCTCGATTGCGTTAAGCAGCCACCGGCTCGATCTAATGGGCAATTTTTCCACGCAGGACGACTATGCAGCACGCTGGCTTACATCCAGCACCACGGACGCATCTTTTGTGTATTCCGACACCCACACGTGGAAAATACTGATGCAAAACGAGTTTCCTGGCGGTATCCTCTCACTTACGCCCACTGCCAAACCGGATAGCGGCGACCTGATATTCCTGACAGCCTGGAACATATCTCACAATGAGCTTACTTTCACACTGGGGTATCCCGGCCTTCGTTCCCATATCGATCTTTCCGGATTTGTAAATGGAGATGGCAATAATCCCTGGAAAGAACGGATATACGATAACGGCGCAACCCAGATATTGGAAGCTGACCCTTAGGTTTTATACAGTACCGCCAGATGCCGCTCTACCGACCAAATAATAGCCACATCTCTTCCCGGAAATTTGAACTTCCGGTATCAAGCAAAGCGAAGCTGGAATTATCGAAAAGTCCGATATAGTCCTTTTTTAAATATCTGTATTCTATCTCCCATGAACTGCGGCCTGACCTCTCATAAATCCGTTTGGCCAGACCGAATAATGAGGACTGATCCGGCTGAAGCAGCAACACATATTTCTTCGATAGGCGGCAAAGCTCTTTAACAATCTGCAAAGCCTCCGACTTCTGTTCATAATGCTCCAGCAGGCCCTGCGAAAAAACAAGGTCGAACGATTTGTCACCAAATGGAGTATTTCGGGCATCGGCCAGAAAAATGTCTTTGTCTCTGGCATAACCATAAAGTTTCTGTCCCGCTGCAAGGCCTTTTTCAGCTCCATCCACCCCAATAGAACTGATATAACCGAGACTCCTGAATATGCTCAAAGTTGACCCACTACCACACCCAATGTCCACTATTGGCGCGCCGAGCGGCAATCCAAGTGAGCTCAGTATTTTTCTCAAAGTCTTTATTCGTTCTGCATGTAACCGGCGGCCCAGGAAATTTGGTGCCCTGTACCTGCTCCAGATCTCATTCCAGCCAGTCACTACCTCATGATTACTTGCCATCCAAATCATCCTTGAGCAGCTTGCTCTAAAACGGTCAATACCGAACGCGCTGTTCTCTGCCATGAGAATAGACGAACTCTTTCCAGTCCCTTCTCGATCATTGTCTCGCGAAGCCCGGGTTCTGAGATTACCCTGTACAAGGCAGATGCCATTTCATGTGCATCATAAGGATTAACCAGCAGCGCTGCATCTCCTGTAACTTCAGGCAAAGAAGACGTGTTGGAAGTAATAACCGGCGTCCCACAAGCCATCGCTTCCAGAGGAGGTATGCCAAACCCTTCATGCAACGAAGGAAAAACAAACACGTCGGCTCCGTTCATCAATATCGGGGCTTCCTCATCGGTAATATATCCTGCAAATACAATTTCAGATCTGAAAGGAGAAGACTGTATCCTGTCAAATATAATTTCATCCTGCCAGGCCCTTTTTCCTGCTATGACAAGCTTGTGTTTTATCCCAAATTCCGTCTTCAAAGACTCGAAGGCCTCTATTATCCGCAAAATATTCTTCTTTGCATGGAGGATACCCATAAACAATATATACGGATTCCCCAGCTTGTACTTGGCTCTCAACTGATCTATCTTCTGTTTGTCGGTTTCAGGTTTGAATAACCGGCTATCGAAACCAGGATAAGCTACGACTACTTTCTCGGAGTCCACTCCAAAATATGTGATGACATCTTTCTTGGCGTCCTCCGAAATCGTGATGATTTTGCGCGCATTTCCTACAGCGTGCTTTGTCTGCCATTTGTACCTTATACGGAAATGCCGTGGGAACATATCCCCGAACAGGAGCGGAGTCAGATCATAGATTATACATACTGACGGGCACTTTTTATATAACGGAATATCAAAGTCTAGAGACAAAATGACATCAGGTTTCATTGTTCCAAGTTGACAGCTATAACCGGTGTAATACCAGGTGTACCATAGCAACCACTCATATACCAGCGGAAGGGATTGAAGTAACCGAGGCAGTGGCTTGATTTTGAATCTGTCGCTCGTGACCAGGCTATTGTCCTGGCTGCGCAACATAAAGACAGTATAGCGGTTCAAACCATCCAGTGTTTGCAGTGAGTTTAATAAGTTGAGCGCATACGTAGCAATGCCGGTTTTTTCACGCTCATTAGCCACTGTTGCATTAACCGCAATTTGAATTCCGCTCAATATCTCTTCTTCTCCGGTATAAATATGAAATTATGTACGTATAAAACAGATGACAGATTATTTAAGAACGGCAGTTGGTCCAACTCATAGGAAAAATCAGCATAGGGGCGCAACTTTCTGCCGCTGAGAAAAAATGCGTTATATCCGTAAGATTTTAGTAAATCGAATACATTGTTCATAGGAAAATCAAGGTGCCTTTGCTCGATCTCAATTATCATTACGGGTTTTTCGTTGATAATAGTCTTTTCTGCTCCTCTTAATACCTCAATCTCATGCCCTTCCACATCAATTTTCATGAACCTCACATTTGCAAACTCATAGTCATCCAATTTTCTTACCGGGACAATTTCGCTTTTGAATTGCCCGTCCAATTCACCCAGTTTTGCAGACTGCAATAGCAGCCGGCCCTTTTCGACCGGGATGCGTAGTTCCATATTGCCTGCAGCAGAGGACAGGGCCTCATTATGCACGCTGATATTCTTACGGTGGGTACTTCGTATAACATCACAACATTCACATATGGGCTCAAACGACTCCACGTGAACGAATAACTTCGATAAATGATAAGACCAGATTCCAAAATTGGCCCCAATATCAACGGCAATACCATGCCGGTTTGTAATAGCTTTAACGATGAAGATCTCATCTTCAAGAATCCGCATTATACGCGAATAATAGTAAAGAGAATCCAGTTGATAGCGGAACCTATTAGTCTGTGTCCATATCCATTTTTTAGAGTTATTCATGATCATATCCGGATCGATTTGGGAAATTATAGCATATCTAAAAAGGCCTGAGGCACACTCGCTGCCTCTCATAAAAGAGAACATATCCGCCGCTGCCGCATTAACGGCATAGCGGACATGACTTGCTCAATGATAGAATTAAACGGCAAGGTTATCCTGGGATGATCTATATTAAAGTGTGCAGCGAAGATGTATAAGCACGCATCTGGAAGTCCACAAGGTATTATCTATTGAGTACAATTCTGAAAATTGCCCAAAACAGCATCGTCCTTCTAGTCGCCCAGTGCATCGGCTATCTGCTGGCCTTCTTGTACATGATGTACTCGGCACGGTATCTCGGTCCTGCTGAATTCGGCATTTTATCTTTCGCCATAGCTTTCACGAGCATCATCAACGCCATCGGCGACCTCGGCCTTCAGACCCTTGTAACACTGGAAGTAGCACGCGACAAGGGAGCCACAGCCAAATACCTGGCCAACATTTCTCTGATGAAAATATTAATTTCCGTGGTTGTTATCGGGATTATAGCCACGGTCGCAGGGATGTCGGGGTATTCAGCTGATACCGTGTGGGTACTCTACCTGTTGGGACTGGCTGTCATCTTCAACATGTTCGTTCCCCTGTACTATGGGATCTACCAGGGCCATGAAAAGATGATATACATGGGCATCGGCCAGGTATTAAACTCCGCTATAATATTCATTGGGGTTGTGGTGGCGGTCAACCTGCGGCAGAGCATCGTTGTCCTTGCAGCAGTCTACGCCATAGCCGCTATTAGTGTACTCATATATAACCTGATAATACTTCGTGTTAAATTCCATGTGCCCAATAAAAACGCACGGATGCTCGAGTTTGACCCGGCTTTTTGGAAGAGAATTATTTTAAGAGTGCTCCCTTTTGCATTTATTGTGGTATTCGCCAGCGTCTACAGTTGGGGTGATTGGGTCCTGCTCAAAATCGTGCAAGGGGATGCCGTGGTTGGCTGGTACAGCGCAGCTTCAAGATTACCGCAGTTGCTCATATTCATCCCGCTCGCACTGACCAGCGCCCTGTACCCTATTATGTCCCGGTCCTACAGGGTCGCTGATAGCGCCCTTCGATTATCAGCTGAGAGATCGATTAAATACCTGTTTATTGTGGGGCTCCCCATATCAATAGGAGTAACCCTGTTAGCCGACCGGATCATCAACGTAATTTTCGGCCCGGCGTATTCGCCGACCGTCATATCCTTGCAAATACTCATCTGGTCAACTCCCCTAAATTTCACAACTTTCGCGCTCAATTCATACCTCTATGCCACTAACCGGCAAAACGCCCTGACCAAAATGTACCTTGCTATAACCGTGTTTAACCTGGCTTTAAACGTGATCCTCATTCCCATGTTCAGCTACGTTGGAGCCAGCGCCGCACGAGTGGCCGCAGACCTGGCATTGCTCACTATGCAGCTTATTTTCATATCCAGATCACCCGATACGATTGGAACAGCCAGAGACATAGTGACAATAGTACGCGTCGCGGCGGCCGGGCTGGGGATGGCAGCAGTAACCATTGCTGTCAGCAGCCTTAATCTTATCCTGGTTGTGGCAGTATCCGCCCTGGTTTATTTCGGGCTAACTATCCTGCTGCGAACCTTTGACAAGACCGATCTGTCATTCATCCTGCAGTTGACAGAGATATTCGGCAGGAAGAAAAACCAGCCATAATAGGACGGTCGTTACCTTTTAAAGCCGGCCTTAATTAAACTCGTAAGTAAATCCAGCGGCAGATTCGTGTACCGGGTCTCCAGCAGGTAAACCGCCTTGGCCAGTAAAGTAGCTCCATATATGTTTGTGGCACCGAACTCTCTCGCATCTCTGATTATGACCCGCTTATCATCGGACAAATTAAGTTGTCCAAATACGACTCCAAGTGTTTGATTCAATCGCCTTAGAAATAGCCGTTTTCTTTCGCTGCTAGTTTTCCGGTCAAGAATGTTTCTGTCTACACCATTGCTTTGGGCAACGCCGTAACAATATTTACTGATTTCAGAATAGTCCTGCTTCGGGGTACCGGCCAATATCAATGCCAGCTGGTCCTCCAGCTTTATTTTCAAGAAATTGTGGTGCAAATGGGCCGTTTGCAAGTAGCTTTCATAAACGGCTATTTGCACCGACTTAAGGACCTCACCGCCGGCTAGCATGCTATGAAACGGAATATTATTCTCAGAAAAAAATACTTCCGCCTGCTTGCGATCACTTTTTTTAACGCTGATCCAAGCGTTGCCCGCACTATGAGATGACACACCACACACCGCTACAGGTTCCTTCAGTATCACATAAGTATCCACCACCGAGGCCAAAGCAATTGATGAATACAGGTCCGGAATCATGGACAGGAAAAATTCCCCGGTTGGTCCCCGTGCCCGGTTAACAGCACGGATATCAGCAAATCCACCCGTATACAACCACGGTAAATCAATATGTTCCGCATCCTGACGCATCACTTTGCGCAACCAGTCGCGACCATTTCTTAATTGAAAACCCTTACCCAGGGGAACAATCAGGCAATTGGCAGCTACCCTGAACCAATCGGTGTCCTGCCGGGCACTTTCCGGCCACCAATATCCACACTGTCTTGATACAACTGCCTGACAACCAGTTTTTTCAACCACATCAGCAACTGCGTTAATTGCACCAGGTAAAAGACCATCATCATCACCTAAAAATGTCACCCAACCCTCAGTAATATGATTAAGCGCAAACTCCCAGTTATGCGACATGCTTATGCGCTTTCCCGTATTAAGATATTTAATTCTAGGATCAGAAAATGAAGAGACCACTTCCCGCGTGTTATCCTGGCTAAAGTTGTCGCTTACGACTATGTCCAGGTTATCATAGTCCTGTGTTGTGCATGTGGCTAGAGCATGAACAAGCGTATCCACCCGCTCCCTGGTCGGAATAATCACAGAAAATTTTATATCTTTCATTTTTTAAATCATCGCTCTACAGGTTTTCTTGTTCCTGTATCCATTTGACGGCGTCAGCAAACGTCGCTGCTATAAAATCCGCATTCGATACGCTGCGTTGCCCTGTTACGACTGCAGCCTTACACCCTACTGTCCTGGCAAGCTCAACATCCATTGTACTATCACCAACCATATATGATTTTGCAACATCAATTTTGAGATCTTCTGCAGCCTTCAGCAGCAAGGCCGGCTTTGGCTTACGGCAATCACAGTTCTCATCAGGATGGTGCGGGCAATAATAGACGGCATCGAGATGAGCACCATGCTTTTCGAGTTCCAAATGCATTTTGTCATGTATTTTGGCCAGTGTCTCTTCAGTGAAGTAACCTCGCCCTATTCCTGATTGGTTGGTAATGACTACCACCTTAAACCCGCACGCATTTAACTGGCGTATTGCATCAGGCACATCAGGAAATAGTTCGAAATCCTCCGGCCGGCTGCAGTAATGAACGTCGGGGGAGATAGTGTCGTCCCTGTCAATAAACACGGCCTTGTTAGGCTTCATCGCTGCCAAAGAAGGCTCCCCATCACGGCCGGCGCTCCCCTTTACCGCTCAGATGATTCGGCCCCTTCAGGTTATCTTCTGAAGCAAGCACTTCAGGCTTAAACCCACGCAGAGTATTGATGCCGACTGCTTCTTTCGACTGCAGGAATTTTTCGGCCGCTTTCAGATTCTCAACAGTGCTGATATAGTAATACCTGTGCTCAGTTTGATAAGCTGAAAGCTGACGCTGAGCAACCAGCACCGGTAAGATTTCTTCCTCAAAGGAAAAATTGTGATCCGGCATTAATTCCAGGACCTTTTTACCCACGATAAAAAAACCTATATCAACACCGTTAAGGTCTTTGTCTTTTCGACTCTTATCATATTTCAGCACGTAGCCATTATTGTCTACACATATGTTGTTTTCGGCGCCATATTCGCCCTTGCCATCTTTGTTGGCATATACCGTCGTCGAGGCCAGTGTCTTATGCATGGTATAGGCCTCAAGGAGAGCTTCCAGGTCAAGCGGCCAATAGTTGTCACCATACATCAGGAGGAAGGTATCATCAAGAAGCGGGCCGGCATTTCTGATCCGGGTGCCAGTCTTATCACTCACCTTGCCGACAGAATATTTCAGGCTAAGACCAAAACCTGAACCATTCCCAAAATGCTGTGTTATTTTCTCGTGCAGATAGCCGACCAGGAGAACAACTTCATTTACCCCGTTCAGCCTAAGCATTTCTATGAGATACTCAAGAAAAGGGCGATTATTTACCAAAACCATTGGTTTCGGAACATCGCGTGTCAGCGGCCTTAAACGGATGCCCTCGCCGCCCGCCATGATAACCGCTTGTCTGATACCCAACCCTTAACTTCTCCAGAAAAGCTTTTCATCAATGGCTTTTTGCTGCATCAGCTCTTGAATATGGTTCAATCTCACATACTTGTTCCCTATGAATTCCTCATGCGTCAGGCCATGAGCCTTAAAGGCCGCGTAAAGTTGCTGCACTCCCTTATTAACATCCCATTTGGGAGAAAAACCCTTCAGCTTGGACGATATCTTATCGAAGCTGACCTTATAGGTCCGCGAGTCGCTACCATGTTCGTACGTATACTCAACTTCACAACCCGGAACAACCTTTTTCACTGCGCTGGCTAAATCCTTTATCTGGTAATTTTCCTTGTTCTGGCCGACATTAAACGCTTGATTATGTGTAATCTCTGTGGGGGCCTCCATGCAAGCAATATATGCCTGACTCAGGTCCTCGACATGAATTGTGGGACGCCACGGGGTGCCATCGCTCATAATCCGTATTTTTCCCGTGGTATAGGCCCAGCCAGTCAGGTTGTTTACTACCAGGTCGCAACGAAGCATGGGGGCAATACCGTAAACGGTACTGGCCCGCAAAAACACCGGGGAGAAATTATTGTCGGCCATCTTGGAGAGGGATTCTTCGGACCTCACCTTCGAGATGGCATAAGCGGTGACCGGGGCCATCGGAGAGTCCTCGGTCACCGCCTCTTCGCCGGCTATTCCATACAGGCTGCAGGAGGAGGCATAGATAAACTTTCTTATACCTGCTTGTTTAGCCAGCGTAGCCAGCTTCACTGTAGCCTGGCAATTTATATCATAAGTCAAATTGGCATCAAGCTGACCAAGCGGGTCGTTGGAAAGGGCAGCCAGGTGAATAATGGCGTCGATATTTTTCAAATCCTGCCTGGACACGTCCCTGATGTCCTTCTTTATCTGCTTTAACTTCGGGTAGCTGAATTGATCGAATTCGCAGCCATGATAATAGTTTGTATCCAGGCCTGTAACATTGTGACCCTTCTTAATGAGCAGGCTGGTCAGCATCGAGCCAATATAGCCATTATTGCCAGTAAGCAAAACGTTCATACTATTTTCCCTTCTTTAAAGACGTACCCTTTACTTTTGTTGCTTCCAGGAGCAGTGATGCCAGGAGATGGCACATTAGCATGTGGATATCCTCCACCCTTGGCATGTGAGTGCAGGGTACCAGGATGCTCTCCCGGGCGCATTTGAGCAGCTTGCCGCCATCATATCCACAAAAGCCGATCGTGAATGCGCCATTCTTGTTGGCATACTCAATGGCCTTGATTACATTCATTGAATTGCCGCTTGCACTTATCCCTATAACAATATCGCCGGGTTCCAGCAAGTTCCTCAACTGGCCAACGAAAATCTCTTCATAGTTAACGTCGTTAGCCCAGGCCAGCAGGCTCGGCGTATTATCGGTCAGGGCAATTGCTTTAAATCGGGTAAATCCCTCTGCGATAGTCAGCTTGGATAAATCGCCGGCAAAGTGAGAGGCCGTGGCCGCGCTGCCGCCGTTTCCGACAATGAAAATTGTCTTGCGGGCCTGTCTGGCTTCCGCCAGTATGATGGCCAGCTTGCCGATTTGACCGGTCAAGTCTGCCTCGATTAAATCAAGGAGCTTCCTTATCTCTTCCAGGTACTCTTTAACAAACTTCTTGCTCAGTTTCTTCACATGAATCACCGGAGATCACTCATGTAGACAATTTTACTACCTTCCGGCTCAAATTTGAAAGCAACTTCCCTGAGCTCAGACATCGCTTCACGGACCTGATTTTGCTTCTCCGAAGCACAGTACAAGAGCAAGAATCCACCACCGCCGGAGCCGAGAATTTTGCCACCGACAGCCCCGGCCTTTCTAGCCTTGGCGTAATAGTCGTCTATCGTGGGATTGGTAATGTTATTAGCCAGCTTCTGTTTTAAAAGCCAACCCTCGTGGAGAATATTGCCAAACCTGGTCAAATCATTGCCGTTTAACGCCGTTCTAAGATCATCCGATAAGGCAACCATCTTATCCAGGATTGGCCGGTTATCAAGTGCCCTGCCCATCTGTTCACTCAAAATATTATCAGCCTGAGTATTTTTCAGTCCGGTATAGAATAGCAGCATGTTTTTAGCCACCGCCTCCATTGTTGCCTGTCTGCAAACAATCGGCTCCACGGACACACTTTCATCCCGGTTGAAACGGATATAATTAAGGCCGCCATAGGCGGCCGGGTACTGGTCCTGTTTACCAATAGGCCGTCCCAGGATTTCTATTTCAATCCGGCAAGCCTCTTCTGCCAGAGTGTTGGCCGATACACGTTCACCTTTATAGGCGTGGAGGGCATTAAGGATGCCAACGGTGAGGCTACTTGAAGCCCCAAGCCCCGAGCCGTATTGAGCCGGCAGTACGTCCCCCATATAGGCAATGTCCATTGCATTCCCTTTGATTCCGACTAAATCGAGCGCAACCCTTGCCAGGTTATGTTCAATGTCCTCGGCCTTTTCCACGTATTCGATCTTGGAGTATATGACGCGTATGTGATGGTCGAACGTCCGGTTAATCATTACGTACATGTATTTATCAATGGCCGTACTTACCACCGAGCCGTAGCCGTACTGGTAATAAGCCTTGAGATCTGAGCCACCCCCGGCAAAACTGACTCGTAAAGGTGTCCTGCTAATAATCACCGGCTAATTCTCTCCAAAATCCCCTGGTAATCAATATCTAACAGCTCAAGGCTTGGGCTAAGCCAATCCCCTGACATATCTCTTTTAACAACAATTTTATTCTTCAAGGAACACTCATTAAGAATGTCATTGATCAATGAATAACAAGAAAGATTCTCGCTTTTACTGTCGTCAATGATGACCAGGTTATGGGTCTCTCTGACATTTTCAATAATTCTCTCCCATTTAGCTGGAGTATAAGAATTTACTGTAAAAAGTGAGGTATCAACTCCGTTTCCCTTTGCTCTCTCGGATAATTCCCAACCGTAAGAGAAGGAAAAATTAAAACAAACAATTGTTGCGGCCTTCCCTTGACTATACTGGAAAACCGAACACTCTTTGTTCGAATAAATTTTTTCAATATCTAATAGTTCTTCTTTATACAACCTCTGACTGATTCCAATTATCCTGAATCCTGGGGAAACCATCTGCGTATTAATTATTTCTTCAGCATCTACCTTGTTAGTTATCGCAAATCCCGGCACCCTGGCTATAGAACAAAAATCTCCTAAATTATTCAGGCTTGACTGCAAACCCTGGTAACCCTGATCGACGATAACCGGCATTATCGTGAATGATGATGTCGGCTGTTTTCTCCTGATGAAATTATAAGTATTTGCCAGGTGGTCAATCCCCAGCAAAAGAAAATCCAGCTGTTTCATAAAGAAAACTGACGGCACGTTGCTTAACATCAGGCCAAACCCGACGCCGCATAATGTATTTTCGGCATTGGTAGTATTAATAATAAGTCCCTTCTGGACTTTAAGATTTTTAGTAAAACCGGAAATGCAGGAGCCAGCTGAGATATTTTGCCCGAAAAGTACGATATTTTCAGTTTCCAATACTTTTTTTCTTATTAATTCGTTTATAAATTCAATGTATTTCATGTTCGATCTTTCGTAGAATTTCCGATGAGGTTTTCTCAAGAACACTCTGCTCAAAATATTTCAGCAAGACAAAGACAGGGTCGCTGTTGGATTCTTCTATCAGGGGCAATTCCTTCAAGCTTACTTCGGGGGCAGGCCCAGCATGATAATTGATAAATCTAGGCTTTGTATTTTCTCCTGCCTTAACGTAATAACCGCCTAATGTTGTAAGATCAATTTCAACCACTGCCGGTGTTTTACTCTCCAAAACATGCTGTTTTAAAGCGTTTAACTTTTCAATGTATCGATAGGTATCGTTGTCCACCAATTTTTCGTACCTGATAGATAAGGATTCGGCGATCTTCCGGATATCAATATTACACCGCCGCTCATCAATTGTAGTTGCCAACGACCAGCCATTGTTCTCAACCAAAACCAAACAACTTAATCCATTGCTTTTAAGAAATACCAGGTTTTCATAAAAACTGCCTTCTTCCATAGCCCCATCGCCGGTGACGACTATAACCAGACTGTTGGTACCCTTTACTTTTTCCCCTAAAGCTACTCCTGCAGCCACAGCCAGGTTGTTCCCCAGGATGCTAGAAGTGTAGACAATATTTTTATCCTCGTTGGCCAAATTCATTGAACCCAATTGACCTTGAGCCACCCCCTCTTTCTTTAACAAATATTCGTCAAGTTCAGGCTTTAAAAGTTTTGTCCTCGCCAGGTTATAGTGTATATTCCTATGCGTGAGGATCAACTTGTCATCATCTTCCATAATAGAATCTACAGCCACCGCAATTGCTTCGTGTCCCAATGCCAAATGAATTGGTACCTTAAAAGAGCCCCCTTTGTATTTTTCATTAATAACCAGTTGGCTCAATCTTACTCTTAAAATCTCTTGTGCTACTTTTAAATCACAATTCATAGCTTTTTCAGTTTCCCGTACAGGCTGTTAACAGTTGCAGGATTAACCCTTTAATAAGGAGCATGCAGGTCCAGGCCCATATGATCCATTGATCGACAAAGCTCAAGCTCCATTTTCCCTATTCTTGAATATTATCCCTCTGACGCCAGGGACTTCAACCCTTGCTCCAGATCCACTTTCGGTTCCCAACTGAGAAGTTTCTTTGCCTTTGCGTTGGAAATCCGCCTGACGCTGGCGCTGGTCGGGTCTTTCTCGATAACCCTAATATCCTTATGTAAAATTCCCCGGGAGGTCTCAATAATATCCTGAAGGGTTATTAACCTATCCCCTTCCAGGTTCAGTATTTGAATATTTTGAAGGCCAATCGACTTCACAATTCCAGAGGTTATGTCTGAAACATGAATGAAATGCCTGCCGGTTTGCAGGCAACCTACCTCGATCTCATCATTCTGTCTCACCTTCTGAAAAATAGTTTCCAGAGCCGAACCACCTTCTTTCCTGGCGCCATAGATTATCCCGAAGCGCAGGACGGTAACCGGACAGAATCCGTATTGATATTTTTGTCTCAGGTTGGCTTCAGAAACCAGCTTCGACAAAGCATATTCCGAATTGTGGTTGGCGATATTAATGATTGATTCCTCGTTCTTGACCTCTTTTTCAGTGCAGTTATCATAAACCCATTCGCTGGAAGCGAAAATAAACTGCTTCGCTTTCTTTGCCCCGGCAGCTTCGATTAGATTCAATGTCCCCATGACATTAAGCGTGAAACATTCGTAAGCTTTGTTCTTACAATCGGGGTCTCTCGACAGGGCAGCCAGATGAATGACAGCATCGATATTTTCCGGGATTAACTTGACTATCCCTTTTGAACATATATCCGTTTCCGGTAAATCGGCTTCAAGAACTTCAATCCCCAGTTTTTTACATTGCGAGACCAGTTCCCTGCCTATAAAACCTTTAGCGCCGGTAATAAATACTTTCATTTTTTACCTGATTCTTTTTAAATAGCCATCCGGGCTGCAAGAGACAAAAAGCTTATTGAAGCTTTTATCAATTTCAAAACATTTATCCTTTTTTAAAAATTCATCTACCGCCTCTCTTGGGCTGTTATCAGTATAATGTTCTTCCGCATTTCCCGGTTCGATCAACTTCGAAATAACAGTGTCAAAAACAACAAAATAACCGCCTGGAATAATAAACGTTTTATACAGTTCCAGTTCTTTTAAAACATGCGCTTTGGTGTGATCCGAATCAAGACAAACGATAACCTGAGAATTATCCGGTATCTTTGATCTGACTTTCTTGATTATCTCTTCAGATGTAGAACTGCCTTCAATCATTTCAATTCTTTTAGCTAACGGATGAGCTTCAATAACTTTTCTATTATGCTCCCTGATATCAATATCTATGCCTATCACTTTTCCTTTGCCCAGTAATTCCATTAGAGAAGCGTAGTAAATGAGGCCGCCGCCATGGGCAATGCCGGTCTCGATGATAAAATCAGGTTGTACCTTGAAGATCAGTTCCTGCATAAGTACCAGGTCTTCTGGCGTCTGGATTATCGGCACACCAAGCCAGTCGATTTCATAATTAAGCCGATTATCGGTCAGGACTTTCATCCACTTCGTCCCCACTTCCTCAAGTTTACTATTGTTCTTATCTGTCCTGGTACGAACATATTTACGAAGGGAAGGAAATTTTTGGTAGTTATTCATTATTTGCAATCATCGGTATGAAAATTGATTGTTTTCGCAATACCTTCGGAGATGCTTGATTGAGGCTCCCAGCCAATGTCACTTTTAATTCGGGAAATATCTGCCCAAAAATCAACAACCGGACTATTGGATAGATTTAATAGTCTATCATATTTGCCTGGAAGATCAAACTTGTCATAAATAATCTCAATGATCTTCTGCACGCTTGTAGAACCGCCCGAGCCAATATTGTAAACATCGGTTCTTTGCGACTTCCTGACGATTGCTGCAATTGCCCGGGCTACATCGCCTACATATACAAAGTCATTTCTAGCCCCGGGCATCTTAATCTCTGGTTTTTTACCATTACGCAGACAACTAATTATGTACGGAATGAGAGAGGTATCCCTTTGTCCGGGGCCATAAACATAAAAAAGCCGGGTCCATATGAAATGCATACCATTTTCCCTGGCGATTTCCCTGCCCACCCAGTGCAAGGCGTTCTTGGCGGCAGTAAAAGCGTTCAATGGTTTTAATGGCGTATCTTCATGAACTTTTCCTGATTGTTGCCCATATTCCCAACAGCTTCCAGTGCATATGGTTGACTTGCATCCCGACTCAGCAAGCATGGTTATCAAGCTCAGTCCATAATTAAGATTTCTTATACTGGTCCTGGCACTATAATCGGGTAAAGATTCCCAAGCCATGTGAATTGCCACGTCAGGTTTGAAA
>JBEKCL010000001.1:0-49481 GCA_050014895.1 Dehalococcoidia bacterium | reverse complement strand
GGCCAAAGATCGTATGCCTGGCATTTCTCAGCGGCGGGCAAAGTGCCACTATTCAGCCATTGAATAAGGGAATCTCCCGCAAGCTTTCCAACACGTGCCAGCAGCCAACGATTCGTTGGTGAAAGTTCGGACTCTTTTATCTTCAGCCTGGCTGGGTCCTGCACAAAGGGAGCGTTACAGGCAAAAGGTAGCGAAGTCTTGACCCCAGTGGGCAAGACGACGTAAAGCCTGCCAGACACGCCGAGTACGATCTCAACCTTGCAAGGCGGGAACGTGGTTTCTTTTTCCAGATTCGGGCACTCTTGTTTGATTTCCGTCAATGCCTCCTCGGGAAATTGCTCATCCTGTGATATGATGTGAAGATATTCTTTATCTGGTGCAGTTGACAGGGACACCCAGTGCGAATTAACGCACGGCCCAGGTCTGCTATTCACCCACCGTATCACCTGCTCTCTTACCCTAAGGGATCGTAGCCGCCTAAAAAATAGAAGGGATGTCGGATTGGAGATCCATTCCTTAATGTTCTTCTCCAACTCACGCGCACGACGCTCATCTATTATTTTTATTCTGACTTCTGTCAGACCGCTCTCGGAGGCCACGTTAGCCAGCCAAATTGGTTGAGTGAAACGGCCAGCATTAAAAGCAACGGCTAAGGTAGGTGTGAACAATCTCACCTGGTCGCCCAGACTGAACGTGCTTTTGAATCCTATACCCCGGAACCCGATTGTGTGCAAGGCTCGCTTGTTCGAGAAGCCGAAACGGCAAAGTGACTGAAACTGCTCGCTATTGAAGTCAATTCCATTATGTGAAAAGATGAACTCGCCATCGATAATATCTACTGAGGCCTCGGTCGCATCTGCGTCGTCAGCATTTTGAAGAAGTTCGGAGAGCACGTTTCGAGGACTTTGGGCAACCTGCCTGAACAGGTGATGCCATGGTCCGGCCAGATCAGGATCGGCATCAAGCTGATCCCATCTACTTGTTGCCTTTTGCTGAATAGCTAAAAAATACTTGGGCGGTTGCATCTACCGGGGCTCCTCCGCTCTCGCTAATAGCTCCGCGAAATCATAATTGACGCTGGTAACACCAAAATCAGGCTCTCTTCGAAATGGCTGTCTAAGGTAGTGTACCCGATGATTATCACCGATAAAGAATTCAACCATAGCCAGGATAAAGTCGTCGGGTTTATTTAATGAATAGAGTATTTCGTTGCGCGTAACAGTTAGTGTATCAGCGCTTGTGGTCCTCCCCTTTACTTCAATGAACCTAAGTTTTCCTTTACCCGGAATCCGACTTTCTATATCATAGCCAAGTTTGTCCATTTCCCGATCAGTAGGTTCGAAACCAAGAGCCCTTTCCACCTCCATAATGATTGAACGGGCTTTGGCCGCAGCTGCCAGTTTGTCCGGAGATTCATAGTTATTGGATAGAGGACGTCCAGTTATTTTTGCCAGTAGCCCAATCGGGATAACCAAAACACCTCCAAGTACTACAGGCGGTAAAGCTGAGATCTGTTTTTCCAGGGTCAAATCTCCCAGGCGTTTTTGAAGCCGTTCGTATAAGGCTTCCGCCCGCTTTCGTGCTTCATTCGAATTAAGTCTTGCATTAACCTTGCCTGCGTCTTCCTGCAACTTCAATTCCTGAGCACGATGGTCCCAGTAAGCTATCTCTTTTACGAGTCGATCTTTAACGGCTGCTTCGGTTTTAGCAATCAAGTCCAGTTTATAGTCGCGGACTTCTTTTAGGTGAATGGGTACGACATTGTTAATAGCATAACCCAGCGCTGTTTTCTCTAAGTCTTGATTTACCCAATTACATTCCGGGCGACTAAGTATTCTTTCTATAGTTGGTTCATCTGAACTAAGCGGCCTATAATCAAGATAAGGAGCATATTGTGGATGTGTGGCGTTTCCAGCAGAATCAATTTCAACATAAAGCATTTGTTTTGAAATCAAACGTCTGTCTCCTGATCGCGTGGTATTAGCATCCTGAATGCTGTGCTCTAAATAGAATAAGACTCTGGGTTCGGTACCTGCATCACGTTCATCTACTAGTACAGCTCCTCTACGTAATAGGTCACGATTACGTTCCAGAGTGATATCTACAACTGAATTGAGCAAGGGGTGTCCCGGACAAACAAATGCTGCTAATGGTTGGCCCGGAGGTGATATCAGGGTCTTTTCAAATACTATGCGCTCGTATCTCTGCAATATTGGATTACCAAAGCCAATTATCCTGTCCCGATTACGTATAATCGCAGGTACATGAGTAACCTCAAAGCGGCGAGGTTCTCTTTGTTTTATTGTACCTCCCAATTGTTCAAATGCTTTGAGGAAAAAGGATTCTATATAATGCGGTTGAAGGCGCCTCGCTTCTGCTCGCTCCATGTCCTCGCGTATTCTGTTAACGCGGCTGGCATCCATGGCATCACGAGCTAAAGCTCGTTCTTCTAATAGGTCCTGGATGTGCGCCTTATCAAATGCGTCGGCAACCACTTGTGTAAGCCGTCCGCGTACCTCTGGTCGCTCACCATATCTGATAGCCTCAATTAGTAAATCACGCAGGGGCTTGCCTTCAAATTGAAGTTTGCCAAGGACATCAAATACCTGACCGCCGAGTGCGTTTCTCGCCTCTTCCAGTTTTCTTAAAAGCGTCTGATATACTTCGCCTTCGCGGGTTTCATCTGCTACTAAGTTCCATAGATGGCAAACCTCAGTTTGGCCGATACGGTGAATTCGGCCGAAACGTTGCTCAATTCTATTTGGATTCCAGGGCAAATCATAGTTCACCATAAGATGAGCACGCTGCAAATTGATACCTTCACCAGCAGCATCGGTGGCTAGCAGTATTTGTACTTGAGGATCATTGGTAAAGGCCTCTTGCGATTTCTTTCGTTCCTCGCGGCCCATGCTACCATGAATACAAACTATAGCTTCCGAACGACCAAGAAGTGTGGCAATGCGTTCTTCAAGATAGCGCAACGTATCCCGATGCTCTGTAAATATTATTAATTTCTGGCGTGGGGATGGTATTGGCTTATCAGTTTTACCTGCTTTGTATGGGGCCTTTTCTTCAGCCACTTTATTTACAATTGCAGCAGGCGTGAATATTTCTTCAGTTAGAAGCCTCGATAATTCCCGCCATTTTTTATCTTCTCCGCCCCTCCTCACTCCTAAAGCCAGTATCTCCAAGTTCTTTAAACTGGCGATTTCCGTTTTGAGTTCGGCTATAGTGCTAGCAGCAGTAGCCTGATCCAAGACCTTTTCTTCAACGTTTTCAACTTCATTATCAGGCGCATCCTCCAAATCTTCGATTTCCTCATCGCTAATTCCATTTGCTGTTGCGGCAAGAGTGCGTGTTATATCATTACTTCGCTGCAATACCTCAAGCTCACGTAGCTTATTTTCTAGCTTTTCACGACGGCGACGCAGTGATTGATAGATGGCCTCAGGTGATGATGCCAATCGTCGTTGTAGGATGGTAAGTGCAAAGCCGACAGTACCAGCACGTTTGTTATTCTGGAGTGCTTCAGCCCGATTAAATTGTTCTCGAACATACTCTGTGACATCTTTATAGAGCTTCGCTTCCGCATCAGACAGTTTATAGGGGACTGTATAAGCTATGCGTTCTGGGAACAACGGAGTGCCATCGAATTTTAGCAGACTTTCCTTGACCATCCGACGCATTAGATCAGAAACATCAACAGCATGAACTCCATCACGGAATCGCCCCTCAAACCTATCACCATCAAGCAGTGCCATAAACAGTTGGAAATCTTCCTCTTTCCCATTATGAGGTGTGGCTGTCATCAATAAGAAGTGACGTGTCAGAGTGGAAAGCAGCTGTCCCAGCTTGTATCGCTTGGTATACTTAATCTCACCGCCGAAAAATGTAGCTGACATTTTATGGGCTTCGTCACATATAATTAGATCCCAGCGGCAATCGGGAGCCGCTAATTTTGCTTGAATATCTTCGTCACGTGACATTTTGTCTAAACGGACAATCACCAAGTCATGTTCCAAAAACCAGTTACCTGTTCGTGCCGCTTCAAGATTGTCATTGGTCATGATTTCGAACGGCAGGGCAAAACGCTGATATAATTCATCTTGCCACTGTTCGACCAGGCTTCCTGGGCATACAATGACACACCTTTGTAAATCTCCCCTAGCAATCAGTTCTTTTATGAGTAATCCGGCCATGATTGTTTTACCAGCTCCCGGATCATCTGCCAGCAAGAAACGTAGTGGCTGTCGCTGGAGCATTGTTTCATATACTGCTGTAATCTGATGGGGCAGGGGATCAACCATGGACGTATGAACAGCCAAAATAGGATCAAATAGATGCGCCAATTGAATGCGATTTGCTTCTGAAACAAGTCGGAAAAGCATGCCATTGCCATCAAAACTCCATGGGCGACCTTGCTCAACTATCTCAATTCGCGATTCACTATCTCTATAGAGGATTTCATTTCCTAGCTTACCAGTGGCAGATTTATACGTTATATTAACGGCATCCGAACCGTACCATTGAACACTTATGATTGTGATGAGGGCATCTGGCAGGATGCCACGTATTGAAGCATTTGGTTTCAGATCCTCAAGTTTACTCATATCCCTACTCCCATTGCATATATGATTGGTAAATGGCATATCCAAATGATTTGGCTGTATTACAACAAGCTTCCGCTTTTTAGCGCGTCCCAGTATTCAAAGGCGCTATTTTTCTCCAATCCAAGATGATTTGTTGTCTCATGTGTTAGCTATTTTGGGGTTTAATAAAAGAAAACAATCAAAAGCCTGCAATTCTCGTAAATACAATGAGCAATCGGTAAGAGCCAAGCTGTTTTCATTCCATGTTTAAGAGGAGTCGCCTATTTTCTCTCAGCCTCCACAATAGCAAGTAAATAATATCATATAAGCAGGTAGGTAGGGTACTACCTCCGGATGCTTTTTGTTATGTTTCTAAATGTAAATACCCAGGATTGTCTATGGTTTGAGTTGGAGTTTTATTATTAAGTCATTAATTTAGATATACCAATCATGGGTAGCGTGAAAATTTAGCCCTTGTAGTTAAATCATGTTAAGAAAAAAGCTAACGGATTAATAAATATTAATGAACACGTGTCAATATCCGTGATTAGAAAAGGTTTTTCTAAAATAGAATAAATGTAGCATTATGAACGTGAAATCACCTTTTAATAGCCTGTTACTAAAATTCATAACCCGAAGGTTTACATATTAGTCTTATTGGTTGCTGCCGCATGATAAGGCTTTGCTAACATTTTGCTAACGAACTATTTGTAACCGGCCGTCATCGCAAAAATCCTTGATCGTAAAATAGCATAGTCCGATAAATCAATAACCATGGTTTTATATCTGAAATCATCTTCTGATATGCTCCCCTCGTAATTCGTAAACAGCTGGTCGTCAGTTCGACTCTGACCGTTGGCTCCATTCAAACTCCCGCTATTTGCTAACAGTTTGCTCATATTTGAATTACAAAATAGCAACTCCATCTGCTCATAAGACATCGGCTGCTGATTGGATTCTCACCCTAGCCACATGCAGCGATACTGCAATAAAAAGAAAACAGGCACGGACCCGGGTCCGTGCCTGCTGTTTTACAGGGACAATGTGGGAGTGCGCATTACGGTAATATTGTCTGCGTTACTGATCCGTCTGCGGAGTTGATTGTGTACGTAGCAAGCTTACCTATGGGGCTCAGGAAATAGCCCGATAGGGCACCTGTATTCGCAGGTACAGCTCCAGTATGATCGTACATATAAGCCGCAACTGCCGTCTGTACGTTGGATAGTTCTGTTGCAGCCGCCTCGCTCTTGCCCGAACCTATATATTTGGTCACATTGAGCACGACCACCGCTGCCAGGATACCCAGGATCGAGATGACAACCAGTAACTCGATTAGTGTGAAACCCTTTTGCCCGTACTTAAAAAACTTTTTCACAGAAAACCTCCTAAATGTGTTTTATTTGTTTTTTAGCTTGTTTATACTTTTGCACGTTTCAATTATGTGCGCAGTTTAATTCATGGTAAATAGATAATAGGTATGGTACTGCGGTGGTACTAAGGTAACGGGCAGATATAAAAAGGCGGGGGTTATGACTAAAGTACGGGGATACCAAAGTAACAGAGCCAGGCTGCTGGTTGTGCAGTGTCATTTCTAAAGTTTTATTTTTAAGAAGCGCTTTTCCATAGTGCCACGATCAGAGTTGCGTTTGTTTTGAAATTTCGGCTTATATGGTGCAAAATGGCGGTGGTCAGAAGGGGGGGTGCAAATGGCAGATTACCCGACACGTGAATTGCTTACAGCTCGCAAGAGCCTGGTGACGGGCGGAAAATTCCATTTTGGTACTTTCAAAAACCAATTTCGCGAAGTGAATCCCCTGGATGCTAAAAACCCGCTAGGTTGCTGGCTTCCACGGCCTTTCATCAGTTTCAGGTTGAAGGAGTGGCAGGCGTTCCAACTGGGAAATGAAAGGTGGTTCATACTTGCTGTGCTCTATAATGCCAAGGTCTCGGCTCTTGCTCAGTTTATAGCCTATGACAAGGAAAACAAAAAGAAATACATTTTTGAAAAAATAATGCCGTCATGGAAAATACACGTGCCCGGATCGATATGGGACGCCAACCAGGCGTATCGTGATAAGGATAGCTTCATTGAGATAGGCAGCCATCTCGGTAAAGGGCGGTTTTATATCAATGTTAAAGTAAAGGGCAACAGAGTGACCCCTGCCATCGAGGCGCATTTTGAGACCTTTCATGATTCAGGTATGGTTGAGCCGATCGTTGTCTCAATACCATTTGGCAAAAACCGCGGCGTATATTCTCACAAATGCCTGATGCCCATGCAGGGCAGTATGAGCATCGGAGAAGAAAAAGTCATATTCACACGTGGAAAAAGTTTCGCTTTTATGGATGACCACAAGGGCTTTTATCCCTATGTAATGAGGTACGATTGGTTGACGGCGGCCGGATATGATGAACAAAAACAATTGACCGGGTTTAATTTGACTGACAACCAGTCAATCGATCCTGAAAAATACAACGAAAACTGTCTATGGGTAAATGGTAAGCTGAATTTGCTGCCGGCGGTAAAATTCTCCCGGCCGCACGGTGATATGGGCGATTGGGGTATACGCGACCAGCATGGCACGGTCGACCTGGTATTCAAGCCGGTGATGGCGGGCGAAATCAATATGAATGCTCTTGTACTGAAGGTCAGATACAGGGGGCCTTTTGGTTACTGCAATGGTCTTATAAAAAGTCCGTCCGGCAATAAGGTGGAGATCAACAGCTTCTTTGGCATGGGTGAGGATAAGTACGTTAGAGGCTAATTTATGAGCATTTGAGCTTTGAGTTTCGAATTTATTTAGAGTTTTTCCCCTATTTAATTGGTAGCCTGGATTTTTTGCCTGTTCTTCCGTGACATCCTTTTCCTGCACCTGTCGCCGCAGGTGATGCGGGTGCTGCGTTTCGGGTCGAACCATTCGCCACAGCCAGGACACCGGTGGGGCCTGACCTCGCCGATGACCTCCCACAGAAACATCAGCCACATTCCAGCCATCAGGTTGCGCGGCAGGAGATAGACCCTCTTTTGGTACGAAGGAAGAGCGGTGGGGAAAACACTTCCCGTTACTTTTTTATTAATTCTGGTTGTAAGATACTGGAGTGCTGCTTCCAGCGGTTGCTCTCCTTCCATGTCCCATTTTCGTGATAGGGGAGAGCTATTATCATCTATCATATCCTTGCGTTTACCCAGTGTGATGTAGATGCCATTGTCTTCCCTGTCCATAAGTGCTCCCAGCAGTGACAGCCTTCCGTTCCTTATCAATTCCCACAGGTATACCAACTGTTTCATTTCTGCCAGTTCATATTTCCACCTGGCTATTGATTCGATAAACATTGCTAAGGATTGTGATCCGTCCCTCTTGCGGACCTCGTATGATCTGGTGAAACCCAGCATGCCGAATTTGGATGCAAATTCAATGATATCTTCATTATCGGCGATTTCACAGAACGAACGATGCAGGGTTGGGTTCTTTCTCAGGGGGGCATAATACCGCTTTCTGTTACCTTTGCATAAAAGGAATGGCGGCCGTCCATCGACTTCTTCCATACCCCGGTCGCCTGTGACGGATAGCAGCCGTTTCCGTTCTTTTTCAGTTATTGTGGTAGTGCCTTCATATACAGGCCAGAAGAAGGTATAGGAATTATTGACTATATTCCTCAGAAATGGCGTGAAAAATGAATAACTCATGATTAAATGTCACAGTAATTTATAAATTACTGTGACATAAATATCGTAACACAAAATTGTTTTGAAATCACCTCATCCTATTGACGTTTGATAAGGCTTAAGGCATTATTAGGAAAAAGGGAGGGTTGCCGAATGAAATATGTATGGTTTCTTGGGTCTGTGGCTGCTATATACGGGGCAATTGCAGGATCATTTCTGGATAAAACTTATTGGACTGCAATAGCATTTGCGTTACTGGCCATTGTGTTTGCCCTGGCTGCCTGGAGAGACCTTTCCCAAAAACCCTGATGCAAGTCGGGGGCAACTAATAAACCTGTACCGAATATATATTAATGTTAATGTACTTCTTTTACCTGTTTTTTTTTATTTTGGGGCTTTTTTGCGGCAGCCTGGTCAATTATATAGGGGGAGGATTGACCCGGGAGCCGAGGACATTTATTTTCTCCAATTGCAGGAATTGTTCCGTCAGTTGGCGGCCCTTGTATATGCTGCCGGTAGTCGGCTACTTGCTTGCAAGAAATAAATGTCCCAGTTGTGGTAAGCCGCTGCCGGTTCATATCATCCTGGTGGAGGTTGGTACAGGCTTGCTGATGGCCTACCTTCTCTGGAAATATGGTTTTAGCTGGGAGCTGTCGGTACTGGTAATCTATTGTCTGCTTTTGCTGATCCTACTTGTGACTGATATCGAACAAATGCTTATTCCCAACGTTGTAACATACCCCGGATCCATCATGGTGCTGCTTATTTCCCTGGCTATTATGCTTATAAATGTAAAACCTCACTGGTTTTTTGCTTTTCCCGCATCAGGGATATTTATGCTTACATATAATTACCTTATCAATATCATATTAGGCGGTTTGGCGGGGTTTATACTGTTATTGCTGGTAGTCATTATTTCACGCGGCGGCATGGCATTTGGAGATGTAAAGCTGGCGGCGCTCATTGGAATGATGACCGGTTTCCCCATCGTCCTTGTAGCGCTTTTTATAGGGGTAATCGGCGGTGGTCTGGTGGCGGGGATATTGCTTTTGACGAGGCGCCGAGGGCGCAAGGACCCTATGCCGTTTGGCCCGTTTCTGTGCCTGGGCGGAATAGCTGCATTGCTGTGGGGTAAGGCAATACTGGCCTGGTACCTGTCTCCACTTATGTAGTTTTTACTCAACTTCACTTTTATATTTGCAACAACGCATCAACGGCACTGTTTCCTGTAAGTCTAATCATTGGTTTTATCGACCATGCAGCATTTTGCCAGGATTACGATCGTAAGTATCGCTTAACTGCTCACTACAACTACCCGATATCCGCCCCTTGGCCGTTAACTATAGTAAATCGAGATTCCTGAGCATCGTTTGCTTCCCCGGTATTTATATTACTTATATGCTCTTGCCACGAAGCTCATAAGCGATAGCATGCGTAGTATCAGTGTAGAGTGTGAAACTGGGGTGGTTCGAAGGCGTGTGGGCATATCATATTGACCCGGATGGCTCATCAAATCTAACCAATTGCACGTTGTATGTAAGTCGACCAACTGACAAAATTATTCCCAGCAAACAAAATGTAACAATTATAAGGAGGTTCAGGTGGTATGATTTCTACCCCAGTCACCGCGCCTATTTCCCGAAATATACGTATATATACAAAATTTATTTGGAGGAACTTGTTCTGATGTATGCATTTAACAATGTCAAGGTCGGCAGACGGTTAATGATTATCTCGATTACCGTAGCTGTTATGTTGGTCATGTTAGCAACGATAAATTATTTTACCAGCATGGGCATTAACGGCCAGGTGAACGCCTTATATTCCACCAGCTTGGCGTCAATCGAGCAGCTTGGCAATGCCAGGTCGGATCTCCAGACTATGAAAGCAGACTTATACAGATATGTGGCGATGAAAGACAGCGAAGGGCCTCAGATATTAGGGACCATCGACGCTGATATAGCAAAAGTCGATAGTGATATCAATACGTACCGTGGAAATGCGCTGCTGGAAGACGAGAAGGCAGCACTTGCTAAAGTCAGCCTCAGTTGGGAAAACTACAAGAAAGATTATGCTGTAACTCTAAATAGTTTCAAATCCGGTGATACTGAAGCGGTGGTGAAAAACCTTGCTGCCGGGAGCGAACTGATTACAGCGCGTGAGCAAGTAGATTTGGCCCTTAATAATCTAATAGATATCGATCAAAAAGAAGCCAATAGCCAAAAAAACCAGGTAAATAATAGCTTGTGGCAGTCCATAATGCTGATTTCGGCCTTTACAATAATCGGTGCGTTTATGATGGTTGGCGTGGGGTTTCTCCTATCTAAGAACATCGGTCAACCACTCCAGCAAGCCATAAATATGATGAAAGAGCTTGGCCGTGGTCATCTGAGCGCAAGGTTGAGATACAAGCGCAAGGATGATATCGGTATACTCGCGGACACAATGGATACATTCGCAGATAACCTTCAGAATATTGTTATAGGGACGATGCAGAAGATTTCCGGCGGCGATATCAGTACAAATATAGTAGGCATGGATGACAAAGACGAGATTGCGCCGGCGTTAATATCTATGACGGACACTCTCCGCAATCTTACCGGTAACATGAACAAGGTCTACGAGGAACAGAAAGCCGGTGACATCGAGTATTACATGGATACGGCTGGCTTGAGCGGGGCTTTCAAAGAAGTTGGTGAAAGCTATAATGCCGCGCTTAAAATGCATGTTGGCAATATTCTTAAAATACTTGGCATATTGACCTCCTACGCAGAGGGTGACTTTAATCAGATACTCGAAAAATTGCCTGGCAAACAGATTATTGCCAACGAGAAAATGGATTTACTGCGAAATAACCTGCTGTCCCTTATTTCTGAAACAGGGATGCTGACCATGGCGGCGGCTGAGGGCAACTTGGATGTTCGCGGGGATACATCCAAGTTCAAAGGTGATTATATCAAGATTATTAAAGGTATTAACGATACGCTTGATGCCATTATTAATCCCTTAAATGAGTCGGCCGGTGTTCTTCACAGGGAAGTTGATTATGATCTGACTACCCGGGTAATGGGGGATTACAAAGGCGAATTAGGCAAGCTCAAGGATGCCATCAATGAATCGGTACAAAACAGGATTAGCGTTGTCCTTAAGCTTAAGCAGGTTACCCAGGACCTCATGGAAGCTGGTTTGCAGTTGACGCAGGCATCCGAGCAGGCCGGGCAGGCCACGCAGCAGATCGCATCTTCCAGCCAGCAAGTGGCTAAAGGCGCTGCCGACCAGGCTACTGCGCTGCAGGACACACTGAAGGCCATCGAGCAGCTTTCAAGAGCTATCGACCAGATAGCCAAGGGTGCTCAGGAACAGACCCAGATAATAGAGAAGAACGTGCAGGTAGTGAGCCAGATATCTACGGCCATAACACAGGTATCGACTAATGCGCAGAATGCAGCGGCTGGAGCCAAAGTGGCTGCCGAGTCGGCGCAGAAAGGTGCGGTCATATCACGTGAGACTGTCAAGGGCATGGAAAACATTAAGAAGACGATGGATATTGCTTCCAGCAAGGTAAATGGGTTGGGAGAGCGCTCAAAAGAGATAGGCAAGATCGTAGCGGCGATTGATGATATAGCAGACCAGACGAACCTGCTGGCTTTGAATGCGGCAGTGGAAGCTGCCAGGGCCGGAGAGCAGGGCCGCGGTTTTGCCGTGGTAGCCGATGAAGTCAGGAAACTGGCGGAAAGGTCGCAGTTGGCAACCAAAGAGATAGCCGACCTAATCAGCGGGATACAGAACGGTGTAGCTGAGACGGTAGCTGCGATGGAGAAGGGGACACAGGAAGTGTCTGGTGGATATGAGCAGGCCAGCAAGGCAGGGCAGTCTCTGGATGAGATTCTGGAGCACTCTAAAGACATGGGAGTCCAGGTGGAGCAGATATCCAGTGCAGCTCAGCAGTTGACAGCCATGAGTGCCGAGATGGTAAAGCTGAGCGACAGTATCAGCGCCATCGTAGAGGAGAATACGGCGGCAACTGAGGAGATGGCGATAACGGCCAAAGAAGTGTCCAGGTCGGTAGAAGGCGTAGCCGGTGTTGCTGAAGAGAACAGCGCTGCGACGGAACAGGTATCGGCTGCAGCGGAGGAAATCAGCGCCCAGGTGCAGCAGGTAGTTGCTTCCAGTGGGAGCCTGACGAAGATGGGTACCGAGTTTGATAACCTGGTCAAGAAATACAAATTGAATGGCAATGGGCACAGCGCGGAGCCGGTAGCGTCAGCATCCGGGCCCGTCCGGACTTCTCCGGAAAGAAAGGTAAGCAACAACTAGTGGTTGTTATTATGAAAGCAGGAGACCGTTACGGCTCCCGCTTTCATAATAACCTGATTTATGCAAAATGGTGAATCAAATTGTAGCCTGGCGCGGGATGAATCCGTACGAGTTCCTGCCTCAATGTTACTTACAGGCTCATTTATTAGAGACCCCATTGGCTCATGAAAGTTAGCCTGTTGCGCCTTGTTTGGCAATGAAGCTAATGCAACAATTGATTCATTTAATAAACAATCCGAAAATAGCCGGAATAGGCTGGCGGTAACAGTGAGTAATCACTGAATTTATCGAGACGGAGGCAATGGCGCTCCTGCCTCAATATAAAGCACATAGGGATTATCAATAAAGGAGGAATTAAATGGCGGATTCAAGCAGCACGATGAATGAGATTCAACTGGTGGTATTTGATCTGGCATCCGAGCACTACGGCGTCGACATTTCGGATGTGCGCGAGATAATGCGTATGCAGAATATCACGAAAGTCCCGGGAGCTATGTCATATGTAGAAGGTGTAATCAACCTAAGGGGAAAAGTACTGCCGGTGCTCGATTTAAGAAAGCGGCTTGGACTTACAGTTGCGGAACAGACTGAAGAGAGTCGTATTGTTGTCGTTGATATTGCTGACGGCGAAGTAGGAGTAATAGTGGACGCAGTTACCGAGGTGTTACGCGTTCAGAATGCGTCTATCGATCCTCCCTCTTCCATGATGGCGCAGGGCAACTCAGATTACCTTCGTGGTATAGCCAAACTGACGGACAGACTGATAATTTTACTCGATTTGAATAAGCTGCTGTCATCTAAGGTTGATGCAGATGCGATTGCCAAGGTACTTGGAGAAAGCAGGATTGAAGCGAAAAATCCAGACGCTGAGATTGAAGTTGCAGCTCCAAAGTCGAATGGCAACGGTAAGAAAAAAGTGGGAGAGGTACACGGTAAGAACAACGGCAAAGAATATGCGGTAGCTTAGTCACGTACGAGAGACGTCCCGGTGAAGGAGCATTAGATATGGCCGAATCAAGCAGGATACGAAAATGATCATTAGCTGTGAAATCAGCCCTGAAGAACTAAAAGTATTCATGGAAGAAGCTGAGGAACATATTCAGCTTCTAGATGAAGACATTATTAAACTCGAAAACGAGGCAAATAACCAGGAATTGCTGCAGGAAATTTTCCGCGCGGCTCACACGTTGAAGGGCTCTTCGGCTATGCTGGGCCATGAGCGGATGGCGGAAGTAACGCATGCAATGGAAAGCCTGCTGGACAAGTTGCGCAACCATAAAATTAACGTAAATTCCAAAATTATAGACGCCCTGCTTTTTAGCCTCGACGCTCTGAAAACACTCAAGGGAGAGATCATTACCCGGCGCGAGAGTGATGTGGATATCCCGTCAATAGTCTCCCGTCTGAATGAGTCAGCGGAAGCGGGTAACTGCGAGAAAACGGAAGAAGCAGGGACCCCGAATAATGGCGCAGGCAAGACAGGGAAGCTGATCACCCTTAATAAAAATGCCGCAAGTAAGATCGCCAAGGCCCAGAAAAATGGGTTGAATGTCTATGTAGTGAAAGTATTTATTGATAAAAAAAGCGAGTGGCTCGCTGTCAGAAGCCTCCAGATTCACAATGACCTAGCTGCCATGGGTGAGTTGATCGCATCTGTTCCGGGTTTAAAGGAAATTGAGCAGGAAAAGGTAACTCCGGAGTTCAATGCTATTGTATGTTGCAGCCGAAAGACTGATGAGATAGAGCAAACTCTCATGCTTATCTCCGATATTGAGAAGGTGATAACAGCCGGCTACGGAACAAGCGAAGCAGAAAGGCTTTTAAAATCATCTGGCGGGGAAGAGCGTAAAACATCAGTACCGCAGGATGTCCCCGGTAATGATACCAGGCCGGATGTCAAGCCTGCCGATGGTAATGCTAAGGCGGAAGTCATGCAGAGCATCCGTGTAGATGTAACGGTTCTTGACAACCTGATGAATATGGTAGAAGAACTGGTAATTGACCGCTCCAGAATAAGCCAGGTCGGCAAACTGCTCGAGGGGAAATACCCTGATGATGAGCTTGTTGGCGATCTCGGAGATACCTCCAATCATATTGTAAAGGTCATTAATGAGCTTTATCAGGATATTATGAAAGTCCGGATGGTCCCGGTCAGCCTGGTTTTCAGCAAATTTCCCAGGCTTGTGCGTGACACAGCGCAAAAATTGCAGAAGAACCTGGATTTTGTCATCAAGGGTGAAAATACAGAGCTTGATAGGACGATTATTGAAAAAATACATGATCCGCTGGTCCATTTACTCAGGAATGCCGTGGACCATGGCATTGAAACTCCTGAAGAGCGAAGGGCAAAAGGCAAACCTGAGAAGGCATTAGTTAGACTTTCAGCATACCAGGAAGAAGGGCATATAGTTATCAAACTTGAAGACGACGGCAAGGGAATTGACCCGAAGCGGGTGAGGGACTCGGCCATAAGAAAGGGTTTCCTGTCGGCGGAAGCTGCCGGCAAATTATCTGATCAGGAAGCTATCGACCTGATTTTCTCCCCCGGCATGTCAACTGCTGAAAAAACCACAGACGTTTCAGGGAGAGGGGTCGGCCTTGATATTGTCAGGACCAATATTGAACGGCTGAATGGTAATGTAGCGCTGGAGACAAAGCTCAATCAAGGTACGACTTTCATTATCAAATTGCCTCTTACTGTAGCTGTATTCCAGGGGTTGGTAGTAACTGTATCAGGATCAAGCTTTATTGTCCCGCTGGTTTCTGTCATGGAGACTATAAAGGTCAAGACTAGCGAAATACAAACTGTTCAAAAGAGGGAGGTCATGAGGCTTCGCGATATGGTTGTCCCTCTCATGCGCATGAGCAAAGTTCTTGGCACCGGCCTGGAGTCATCGGACAAGGCAGATGATTATGTGCTGGTTGTCAAAGCGGGCGACAGGGTGGCCGGCATCGTGGTAGATGATCTCAGGGAGCAGATGGAATTTGTTATTAAGTCGCTAGGTAAATATTTCGGTGAGCTACAAGGCATTGCAGGGGCAACGATTCTTGGTAATGGAGAAGTGGCCCTTATTTTGGATATACCTACGCTGATCCGAATGTTCGCGCAACAGGGGCAAACTAGTAACAAACACGGTTTGGCTGTAAATACGGCTAGATTTTAATTTCAGGAGGAAATAAACGGAATGGCTGTTAACGAGGTCTCTGTGCAAGAGGAAATGCTGATATGGGAAGACCTTATGAAAAAAGGTATGACCAATTCAATCAATGGACTATCCCAGATGGTCGGCAGGGAATTCCAGATAAATTCCATAAATATCCGCAAGGTCCCCGCCAAAGAAATGCCATATATATTGGGCGGCCCGGAGCACATGGTCATAGGAGTATACATCACTTTTTCAGGTGCCAGTCATGGGCACATACTGTTGGCGCACCAACCGGAGTTTGCCTATAAAGTACTGGATATGCTCATGGGGAACCCGATGGGCACGACCAGTAGCCTGGATGAGATGTCCCAATCTGCCCTGGGGGAAATGGGTAATATTACCGGCACCTTCTTCCTTAACGCTGTGGCAGATGAGCTTGGCGTTTTTCTCAATCCGTCCCCACCGATTGTCCTGCTGGATATGGCCGGAGCAATTTTAGATATTGCCCTTGCCGAGATACTTGCAGAGCGCGATGACGTGTTTATAGCTGAGACGTCCTTTGGCGTTTCTGACCGTACTGTTGAGGGGACTTTCCTGATTATGCCTAACGCAAGTTTCATGCAGTTGCCACTTGTTAATAGCAGGGGAAGGAAATGACTACGACTCCAGTCCTCAAAAATGAGGTAATGGTGGCTGTAGGACTGGGTGAAATACATTTTAGTAATGATCCCAACGTGGTACTGGCCTGCCTGGGTTTAGGCTCGTGCATTGGCGTGAGTGCCTATGACCCGGTTTCCCGCGTGGGTGCAATGGCGCATATTGTATTGCCGCAAGGCAACGAAGCTGATTGTGAAAGGGCCCCGGCGAAATTCGCAAACTCGGCCTTACCTTTCCTTGTGAAAGAAATGGAGAAGAAGGGCGCAATAAAAAAGAGGATTATATTGAAGATAGCGGGGGGTGCCAAGATCATAAGCAATGTGCCGGCCAAGAGCATCCTTGATATCGGTGACCGCAACGTTACCGCTATTAAGATTGCCTTCGCTGAATACCATCTGGAGTTAAAAGCTGAAGACCTGTTGGGCAAATTGGGCAGGTCAATGTGGTTACATATTGAAACCGGTATTACCAGGGTGAGGACTACCGCCGGCCCGATAGCTGAAATGTGATAAGTATTGACTATTTAAACAAGATATGAAGGTTTCAACGGAGAGGTAAATGATTAATATACTGGACACGAAAAGGGAGAAAGGCAATGGGAATAAACAGGTGGTAACTGCAAAGACCGGTAGAAGCCCGGGAGGGCAATCATGGTTCCGGAAACCATATAACGACCTGGACAAGCAGGGTTCTAAGACATTTGACATGCTTCCTGTCGCCGTAGTGACCATCGATCTTGATCACAATATCAGTTATGTTAATGCTGCCGGCGCAAGGTTCACCGGCAAGACTCGCGAAGAGTGCATAGGACGTAAATGTTATGAGTTATTGAAGATAGATAAATGTAACCCTGAGACCTGTCTGACCAGCCGGGCCATGCGGGAAAACTGTAATTTTATGATTGAAACTTCAATAACGACGCCTTCCGGAGTGTTGCCGGTGCAATGCTCGGTGATACCCCTTAAAAACGAGCAGGGCGACATAGTTGGCGCAATGGAATATTTTACTGATTCCAGCAAACAGATTGAATTTGTCGGCGAAGTTAACAGCATCTTGGTCGCTATAGGCGAGGGTAAATTATCCAGCCGACTTAATTACAAAAGGTATGACGGCAGTTTAAGAAGGGTTGGAAAAGGGGTAAACATCCTGCTGGACGCAATGTTTTCCTTGATCGAAGGCATTAGAAAGAACTTTGAACAGATTGAGCATGGGGAAAGGAACTTAACAAAGTCAACGGAGGTCAGTAAGGGTGATTGGCAAAAATTCACTGACAGCTTTAATGCCTGTACAGACAGTCTGACTGGCTTAATGAATGAAGTAGACTCGCTTATCGCTGCTGCCCGGGATGGCAAGCTGGATTTGAGAGGGGATGCTTCAAAATTCAAAGGCGGCTGGGCGGACATTATAAGCGGGATCAATTCGATGCTGGACACAGTGATAACGCCTTTAAATGAGATTTCCGCCGTGCTCAATATGCAGGCCGAAAATGATCTTACTATTAAAGTGGACGGGGATTATAAGGGCGAGCTGTTACGGTTGAAAGAAGTTACCAACCGGTCAGCAGGCAACCAGGTCGCGGTAGTGCGTAAGCTCAGGCAAGTTTCGACGGAGTTACTTGATTCGGGCGAGCAGCTTGAGCAGGCGTCTCATCAGGCTGAGCAGGCCACGCACCAGATAGCAGATGCCAGCCAGCAGGTGGCTAAGGGTGCTGCTGAACAAGCGACATCAATGCAGGATACCATGAAGGCCATGGAACAGTTAAACAAGGCTATTAGCCAGATAGCCAGAGGGGCGCAGGAGCAGGCCGGAATAATAGAAAAAAATGTGAACGTAGTTGGACAGGTGTCCACTGCAATAACACAGGTTTCCGTTAATACCGGGAAGGCTACTGGGAGTGCCAGGGCTGCAATGGAGACAGCGCGCAGTGGCGCAGGAATGGTGCAGAAAACGATCAATGGCATGGAAGAGATCAAGGGCACGATAGATATTGCGTCGGAGAAAGTACATGGTTTGGGCAGCAGGTCAAGGGAAATAGGGAAGATAGTAGCTACGATAAATGGTATTGCGGACCAGACTAACCTGCTGGCGCTCAATGCGGCAATCGAGGCTGCAAGAGCTGGAGAGCAGGGTAGAGGTTTTGCGGTAGTGGCGGATGAAGTGAGGAAACTGGCGGAGCGATCTGCAGCTTCTACGAAAGAAATAGCGGAATTGATAAGCGGAATACAGGCAGGTGTAGACCAAACTATACAGGCTATGGAGAAAGGGACGGAGCAAATAGCCGGGGGATATGATGTGGCCCATAAAGCGGGCGAGTCCCTGGGCGAGATACTCAAGCAGTCGGCTGATATGAATGACCAGGTGGAGCAGATATCGGCGGCGGCGCAACAGTTGGGAGCTATGAGCACGGAGATGGTTAAGCTTAGTGAAAACATCAGTGCGATAGTTGAGGAGAACACGGCGGCGACCGAGCAAATGTCTGCAACGGCGAATACTGTATCCAAGTCGGTGGAAGATGTCGCGGGTGTAGCTGAACAGAACAGTGCAGCTACCGAGGAGGTATCTGCTGCCGCCGAAGAGATCAGTGCCCAGATGCAGCAAGTAGTCTCTTCCGGGGCCGGTATATCCCGCATGGCCCGGGAATTCAAAGAAATCGTTACTAAATATAAGTTAAAGGAAAAATAGATTAGATGCCGAAAGTCATTAAACCGAATTGCAGTTGAAAAAAGCTAAGCATAGCCAGTTGGCTCACGAAAATTGAACCGTCGTATCTTGTAGAAAGATGCTGCGGTTGTGAAAATTAAGTACGGCGTAAGTTGGTTAAAAAGGACCCTTTGAAAAGAGGGGCATTAAAGAGATAAGACATTAATAAGGAGGGATAAATTGGCGAAAATACTTGTAGTAGACGATGCAGCTTTCATGCGAATGAGATGCACCAAGCTGTTATCTGATAATGGTTTCGAAGTTGCTGAGGCAGCAGATGGCGCCGAAGCAATTGTGAAATACAAGGAATACAAACCCGATGGTGTTTTGCTGGATATAACCATGCCAAACATGGATGGTCTTTCCACGCTAAAAGAATTAATCAAAATGGATCCGGGGGCAAGGGTTGCCATGGTCACGGCAATGGGTCAGCAATCCATGGTTATGGAAGCATTGAAAACCGGGGCCAGGGATTTTGTTGTTAAACCATTCGATGCAGAGCGTGTCCTTGCCGCAGTAAAGAAAATGATCAGCTAAGGTGAAGAACCATGTCAACTGAGCGCAACGAAATGAATATGCCAGAAAAGCGGGTCAGGGTATTAGTAGTCGATGATTCGGCATTTGCCCGCCTGATGATTTCCCGGCACATATCAGCTGATTCGGAAATAGAGATAGCCGGTGTAGCCCGGGATGGCCTGGATGCTCTTGCAAAGATAGAATCGCTAAAACCGGATGTCGTAACCCTTGATATAGAGATGCCTAAGATGGATGGTATCTCTTGCCTGGAACGTATTATGTCTCATTGTCCAACACCGGTGGTGATGCTGAGCAACCTCACTGCGGAAGGGGCTGATGTTACTGTGAAGGCGCTGGAAATTGGCGCCGTGGATTTTTTCCTGAAGCCGCAGTTGATTAATCCGGCTGGTTCGGATGAATCTGATGATGAACTGATTTTTAAAATAAAGCAGGCAGCCAAGATAGATGTCGCCAAGGTGACTACAAGACTGCGCAGGATATCGCAGGACCTCCATAGAAGCATGACAAAAAAGCGGGAGACGCCTTCAGTTAAACGCAGTAAATTAAACCACGTTGTCATCATCGGGACCTCTACCGGCGGACCCCGCGCTCTATATGAAGTGGTTCCAAATATACCGGGGGACATTGACGCCGCGTTCCTCATTGTGCAACATATGCCGCCCAAATTTACAAAGTCCATTGCTGACAGGCTCAATGAACTGAGCCAGATAAAGGTGAAAGAGGCTGAAGCTGGGGATGTAGTGGCAAACGGGCAGGCGTTACTGGCAGCCGGTGGTTTTCACATGGTGATGAATTTAAGTGGGCAGATAGAGCTTAACCAGGACAAACCACGTTGTGGCGGATTACGGCCTGCTGTGGATGTAACCATGGAGGCTGCTGCAAAAGCATACGGTTCACGCTGTGTAGGTGTAATACTTACCGGTATGGGTTCGGATGGGACCCAGGGCGCCGCTATGATAAAAGCAGGTGGCGGCATGATATTAGCAGAGGATGAGTCCACATGTATTGTTTACGGTATGCCGCGGAGCGTAGCTGAAGCAGGGTTGGTCGACAAAGTAGCGCCATTGAACAGGATTGTTGCTGAAATAGCTAATGTCTGTTCAAAATCTAGCACATCTTTGGTGAGTATATGACGATGACAGATCAGGAATATCTATTTCTAAAAAAGAAATTGTTTAACATTACCGGTATAGACCTGGAGCATTATAAAAGCCAGCAGATGAGGCGCAGGCTATCGGCATTTATTGAAAACTCCTCCGCAAAGGACGTCGTGACCTATTGCCGCACCATTGAGCAAGATGAACCGGGCCTGAGAAAACTCTGTGATTTTCTAACGATAAATGTAACAGAATTTTTCCGCGATGCCTGGGCATTTAAAGAGTTGCAAAGTACTATTCTGCCCAAGTTAATGGAAGATGGCGGTCATCTCAATATTTGGAGCGCCGGTTGTTCAAATGGCGCTGAGGCTTATACTATCGCCATGCTGGTGATGGACAGTTCGAAGAAGGTTAATTTACGGATATTAGGGACTGACATGGATGAGTTGAGCCTGGCAAAAGCAAGGGCGGGAGGTCCTTTTAGAGAAGACATGCTCAAGAATTTGCCGAAGCACCTGGTGGCTAAATATTTTACGGCGCAAAATGGTGATTATTGGGTGGTAAAAGATATCCAGGAGAAGGTCGTTTTCAAAAAGCATAACCTTCTGGCCGATCCCTTTGAAAAGGGGTTCAATTTAATTGTCTGCCGCAATGTGACTATTTATTTTACTGAAGAGGCAAAAGAGAAGTTAAACCAGCGGTTTTTTGATTCGCTTAAGGATAATGGAATCCTTTTTGTTGGCGCAACAGAGTTCATGGTTAACTCTGTCAAAATCGGTTATTCCAAACTAGGGACCTGTTTCTACTCGAAAAGCTCCGCAGCGTTATCAGCAAGGCATTAATAATAAGGAATATATAGGAAGTCAAGGATAAAAATGAGAAGAATTTCCGCTAAATACGCAAAACCGACTATGATGTTGGGCCGTGCCTTATACGATTGTTTTGGGAAATTGTTACTAAAGGAGGGCACAAAGTTGTCAGCTGTGCAGGTTGCCAACCTTGAAGAGGTAGGAGTGGGCGAACTTTTTATCATGGATAAGCGGGTGGATGATGTGACTGCATGGCCATTGATAACGCCTGAACTCGAAGGGTCCATTGCATTATCGCTAAAACTAGCTTTGCAAAAGGCTCAGCACATAGTAGGCTCCGGGAAGGCCCAGATGATGGATCTAGCACCTCTGCGGCAGGGGATTTTTGAAATGGTACAACAGTTGTTCCCCGTAGCCATGGGGGAGCCGGTTGTAGCTGGATGCCATTCAATTAAAGATTATGATTTTGTTCATCCAGTGAAGGTTACCAGCCTCACGTTGCTTATGGGGAAAGCTGCGGGGTTGGGACAAACGGAGTTGATAAACCTGGGAATGGCAGCACTGCTTCAGAATATAGGCTACGCTGCTCTGCCACAGGGAATAGTTGATAAGGAAGGTCCGTTGACGGACGCCGAAGTACAGGTAGTGCAGAAACATCCTGCTTATGGATCTGAGATTGTTAAAAGATATGGGCAGGTCTCCGAGGAAACTGCGCTGATTATTAAGCAGCATCATGAGCGCTGGAATGGCAGCGGTTATCCCAATGGTGTAAGGGCAAGGAGTATTTGTCACGGAGCCCGCATCCTGGGTATTACCGACAGCGTAGTGGCGCTTGTATCCAACCGTCCGCACAGGGGGTGCATACTACCCAAAGAAGCGCAGGAATTCGTAAATGCTTTTTCCGGCGATTTGGATGACGCCGATTTTCTCCGTCCGCACCAGGCGATGGAGTTCATCGTTGCGTACAGCGGCGAGCTGTTCGATGCGGACCTGGTAAAAATATTCACCAAGGAGTTGCCTACCTACCCATCTGGAATTATGGTCAAACTCAATACGGGTGAAGTTGGCATAGTATCGAACTCCAACTGCGGGTACTTTTCAAGGCCCAAGGTACGTATTTGCTATGATAGCGAAATGAGAGACATTGATAAACCCGTTGATATTAATTTGGCGGATGCTGAACACCAGAGGAAGCTAATTACGCAGGTAATGGAATATTAATTAATCAGACAGGGTGAAATAAGGGATATTAAATTAAATGCAGCGCATTTCAGCAATCTTTGCGAGGCCCGGAATGGAATTGGCCAGCCCGATTTACGATAACTGGGGCGATGTAGTGCTACAAAATGGCATCGTACTGGATCCCAGAAACATCGCGCAGATAGAGGATATCGGCGTAGGGGAATTATACGTCGTCAATAAGAAGACCGAAGATATATCTGTTCCCCCGATGGTGCCCCCGGAATTGGAGGGAGCTATTTCCAAAGCATTGCGCAGAGTTATGATAGAATGCCGGGCATTACTTACGAGCAGGAGCCAGCAGCCGATTGATCTTGTCCTTGTGAATAATCTTATGGACGAGTTGCTGGAAACTGTGATCTCGGAAAACAAGGGCGATCCCTCCATCGCTGGTTGCTTCTCATTGAGAGACTATAATTATGTGCACCCTATCAAAGTTGCATCACTTTCCATGTTGATGGGTAAAGAAGTCTGCATGGGTAAAAAAGAAATAAAGCAACTTGGCATGGCAGCGCTGTTTCAAAATATGGGTTATGTATTATTGCCGCAGGGTATCCTCGATAAGCCGGGATTTCTAAATGATGCGGAACTGAAGGCTGTTCAAAGGCACCCGGTTTACAGTTCGCAGATACTCGCCCGATACACTGAGGTTGGTCCTGAAGCGGCAAACATGGTATTGCAGCACCACGAAAGGTGGGATGGAAGCGGCTATCCTTTCGGACTGAGAAAAGACGGTATAAGCCGGGCTGCAAGGATTCTGGGAATGACAGATGTTTGTTTTGCCCTCGCATCTAAGAGACCGCACCGTGAGGAATTCCTCCCGGCGTTTGCTATCGAACACAGTATTGTTTCTTCTCAGGATGCGATAGAGTATGTCATTGCATATAGCGGGGAGCTTTTTGACCCCGAACTGGTCAGGACATTTACACGTATTGTCCCTATTTATCCTGCGGGTACCATGGTAAAACTCAATGACGGTCGCACAGGCATAGTTATAAAATCTAACCCTGAGTGCCTCAGGAGTCCCAAGATAAGAATAATAAGCGGCGCCACACCGGGGATAGCTGAGGAAGGTTTGGATATATGTACAGGCTGCGAACTTGAATGTGACCAAAGGCATGAGAAAAAAGACGGTAAACGTGACCTGGATCTTGCAAAGAACGGAAAGAAGAACGTTCTGATAAGCGAACTAAGTGATTATTGAAAGACGGCGTGAATTAAGAATGAAGGTGAGCAATGGACGATACAAGTAAAATGTTATCGCAAGAAGACATTGACGCCATGGTGGGCAAAACTGCCGCCAAGCCGGCGCCTGCACATAAAATCGTACCCGGCAATAGTGCTCCGGTAAAAACAGTTTCGGCTACGCCGCCTTTACCTAATGTTCAGAAAGTCAGTGTTGCAAGTATACAGGCTAAAGGTGCCCCTGAACCAGTGGCGCACAGCGGACACAGTGCTGATGAATGCATTGCAGCAGGTGATATTAAGTCTCTGCATGAACAGGTGGGCGAAATAGTAAACCGGCTCTCCCGCCTGGAACTTATGGTGTCCAAATTGGAAAATAGTGCCGGCAGCCCCGCTGCTCAGGCTAACCCTGCTGCACTGAAGGCGGCCATACAACAAATACAGAACGTAAGCAGCCAGGTAGAAGTCATATCCGAAGGATTGAGGGGCACGGCCGGATACAACGTTAATAAAATCTTTAATTGCAGCTCATGCGGGTCGGTAGGCGTAGTGGCAATAAAGGTGAAATGCACAAAATGTGGACAGGAGAACTGGTGGGGGTGGTGGCCTAAGAAAAAATAAAATAGTTATTTAGTTATGTTATATTGAGGTAAATGGAATTGTTGTTAAGGCTTGGTAATGTATAAGGAAAATATTCTTTTAGTTGATGATGACCGTTCCACTGCATCGACTATTAAGAATATTTTATCCGGTGAAGGTTTCGCTGTCGTCAAAACCGACTCCTGTGCGGAAGCCTTATCTATTATTCAAAAGAAAAACGTTGACGTTCTGATTTTTAATTTATCCATCCGCGAAAGTAATGCCCTTGAGGTACTTCACAGGGCACGTTTTTTAAGCCCTGAAATCGGTGTCATCGTGATGACTCAAAATGACTCTCCTGAATTGCTTATTAAAGCATTCCAGGCAGGGGCACAGGCAATACTTGAAAAACCCGTGAACCATAAGAATCTCAAAGAAATAGTGGAAGAGGTGTTGCAGCGAAGCCGGTTGGCCAAAGAAAACATGCGGCTGAAAACTCTATTGCCTTTGTTCGAGTTGAATAAATCCCTGGTGTCTGAACTCGATGCAGATAAAATTTTTAACCGGATCGTGAATCTTGTGTGCATCGAAACAAGGGCTGACAGGGTATCTCTGATGCTGATGGACGAATTATCGCAACAATTAATTATTAAATCTGCGATCGGCCTGCCCGGTGAGCTGATAGGTAAAGGTGAAGAAATATCCGATGATAGCATTGCCTGGTCAGTCGTTGAAACAGGGCGCGCCATATTACTTAATGGTGAGGCAAAGCAGATCAAGCTCACTGGAAACCCCGAAGTGGTTTCCTCGTTGTGTGTACCTCTTTTATTAAAGAAAAAGGTAATTGGTGTAATCAATTGCAGCAAAATTACTTCACGAACCCCGTTTACAGAGGGTGATCTTGAGCTTTTGTATATCCTGGCCGGCCAGGCTGCCATAGCTATTGAAAATGCGACATTGTTCGACAGTGTAAAAATGCAGCAGAGGAACCTGGAGAGGTTTTTAAAGAAATCTTTGACGGCCCAGGAGGATGAACGTAGAAGGATCTCATCAGAGCTTCATGATGGACTTGCCCAATGGCTGGTAAGCGCCTCTTATGGTATGCAATTGTGTGAAGCGTATCTCACATCGGAACGGCGGGAAGATACGCTCAATGAGATAAAACGCACTAACAATATACTTAATCAGAGTGTCAAGGAACTCAGACGTATAATTCTCGATCTTCATCCCATTGCGCTGGCTGAGCTTGGGTTGATTGAAGCGCTGCGGAGGCAGGTAGAGGGTTTCAACAGAGAAAACGGGGTCAGGTGCGATTTCCGCATTGTGGGCAGCATGAACAGCCTATCATTAATACAAGAAGTCAGTATTTACCGTATAATACTAGAGGCAATGAATAATATAAGGAAACATGCCAAAGCGTCCCACGTTGACCTTGTTCTAAAGTTTGATTTAGAATATGCAAGCGTTGAAGTTATCGATGACGGTCAGGGTTTTGACCTGGCGGGAGCTTTAAGCGACAAAGTGGCGAAAAGCAGTATAGGTTTGATTACTATGAGAGAAAGGGCTGAAATGCTGGGGGGCAGAATGGATGTAGATACTGCCCCTGGCAATGGCACGAAAATATTTGTGACGTTGCCTATATCAAGGTCCAGTGAGAATACGATGACTAGTGCGATTATGGCGGGAAATGAGTAATAATAATAAATCGATTAGAGTAATGCTGGTAGACGATCAGCAACTGGTGCGCGAGGGACTCAGGCGGATGCTGGAGTTAGACGATGAGATCGAGGTGATTGGAGAAGCTACATCCGGCGAAGATGCCCTTGTTAAAGCAGATGAATGGGGACCTGACATTATATTAATGGATGTGCGGATGCCCGGCATGGGTGGTATTGAGGCGACCCGGCAGTTAAAGGCCAAAGAGTGTAAGGCGAATATTATTATCCTGACTGTCTACGAAGATAAGTACCTTGCCCAGGCGGCGGAAGCCGGTGCGGTGGGGTATTTGTTGAAGGATATTGGACGTGAAGAGTTATCAAGGTCAATCAAATTGGCCTTTGAAGGTCAATCCCCCTTTGCTCCTTCGGTCACGCGTACCCTGTTTACGCAGTTCGGCAACGTAGCCCAATTGAGCCGTAATTCGCTGTTGACGCCCAGGCAGCTTGACATACTCAGATTGGTTGCCGCCGGCATAACGAACAGGGAAATAGCGGGCAAGTTGTGTGTAAGCGAAGCGACCGTTAAAAGGGAAACCAATACTATTTTCAACAAGTTGGAAGCAGTGGACCGCACACAGGCAGTGGCCGAGGCCTACCGCAGAAACATGCTCTGATACCCCATAAATAGTTCCACTGAAAGCCCTTGAAAAAGGGCTTTTTTTATTTCCTCTTTTTTTAATTAATCAAACCGCCCGTCCACCAGCATGGTGTCAAACTAATGAGCTAGTACGGTCATGACTTTTGTACTATTTGGGGCTTACCGCTACAGTCCGTCCATGACAAAATAGTACAAAACAGGGGATTACGAATAGAGAGTATCAAATAACAATAGGAGGGTCATGATTACACGGTCTTCGAGCGTATTTACAGAGTCAACAGGCAGCCTTGTTGAAGACGCGATTCGTGTATTGGTGGTTGACAGCAGTGAGGCCATGCGAGAAGGCATCCGCCATATGCTCGCCGGCGATGAAAGTATAAAAGTGGTAGCTGAGGCCCGCAACGGGAAAGAGGCATTGGAGCTGGTGGAGAAGATCACCCCGGATATTGTTATCCTGGATGGCAGCCTGCGGGGAACTGACAGCACTAAAGTAATTTCATACATAAAGGAATGTTCACCACTGGTGGGAATTATTGTTCTTAATGACCAGCAGAACTTCCTTGTACCGGCGATCGAAAATGGGGCATCCGGTTTTCTTTCCGGTGATGTTGGACGCAATGATCTTATTGGCGCAATCCGCATTGTACATCTCTGGCGCATGGTCTTATTTCAGCAGGGGAGCAATTTTACACTTGTTAAATTATAGGTTTACGAACACTTTACTTGAGATAACCACAAGGAGGTGGATACAAGTTCAATGTGAATAAACATAAACGAAATCTTCAGGAGGTGAAGGCCTATCCGGGACGACACCATACAATTAATTAAAGGAACACGGCAAATAAAAACAAAAAGTGCAATCAACCAAATAAGGAGGAAAATAAATAAATGATTAAGTTAATGAAGACAATGCAGAATCTGCACAGGGGCGAAAAAGGTATGACCGGCCTTGAGACCGCCATCATATTGATCGCCTTTGTAACAGTTGCAGCAGTATTCGGCTATGCAGTACTGAGTGCAGGACTCTTCTCGGCTGAGAGGGCCAAGGAAACCATCTATGCCGGCTTGAACGAAGCCAAGAGCAACATGGAACTTTCGGGGTCTGTCATAGGCGTGGGCACAGGCGACAACCTTACCAGTATCAAATTCACTGTTAAGAACGCCATTGCCGGAAATCCGATCGACCTGACCGAATGCACCGGCTCCGCCGGCTCCACCAACAAATGCGTGATCAGCCTCACTACAGCAAATGATTACCTGAACAATATTAAATGGACAACGGCTTTCATCGGCGCTGATAACGGCAATCACCTTCTTGAGACCGGCGAGCAGTGTGAAATCACTGTTGATCTCACGTCCCTGGGTGATGGTATGTCCCTCTCTACTCCACTTGGGGCCAATGATACGTTCAACCTGCAGGTAAAACCGTCCCTGGGTTCCACTATCACCATCCAGAGGCAACTGCCTCCCGCTATCGAACCAGTGATGGACCTGCACTAAGTATAGTGTTAATTCAGGACAAATAAGGAGGAAACAAATGATTAAGTTATTCAAAGCAATGCGCAACCTGGGAAGGGAAGAAAAAGGTATGACCGGCCTTGAGACCGCCATCATATTGATCGCCTTCGTAACAGTTGCAGCCGTATTCGGCTATGCAGTACTGAGTGCGGGCCTCTTCTCGGCTGAGAGGGCCAAGGAAACCATCTACGCTGGCTTGAACGAAGCCAAGAGCAACATGGAGCTTTCCGGCTCGGTTATAGGCCTGGGCGATAATGCCACCAACCCCCCTACCAAGCTTGACAAGATCAAGTTCACCGTCAAAAATGCTATAGCCGGAAACCCGATTGACATGACTCCCAACTCCGGAGCCACAGCAGGTGCTAACAAATGCGTGATCAGCCTCACTACTTCTGATACTTACCTGAACAACATTGCATGGTCAACGCATTTCATCGGTGATGATAACGGCAACAACCTTCTTGAGACCGGTGAGCAGTGTGAAGTCACCATTGATGTCTCAGCTTTAAGCCTGGACTCAGATCTCGGGGCCAACTTGACGTTTAGCGTACAGGTAAAACCATCCCTCGGTTCCACTATCACCATCCAGAGGACTCTGCCTCCGGCAATCGCACAGGTTATGGATCTCCACTAAGCATAAATATACATAGAATAGCTACTGCTTTACAGGTGGTAATGTGAAAAGTGGGCATCCGCTAAAACGGATGCCCACTCCGAAAAAGGGGTAATAACATGAATGAAGAACAAAGAATAAAACTGATGGAAGAGGAACTGAAAATCCTGAAAAATGAGGTCAAGACGATCTTACTCGATATCAGGGAACAGTACCTTAATATACAGAACCCCTTTAATTTCAACAATACGGGCACGCCACCCGCAGGAGCTAACCCCGAACAAAAGGAAAAACAGCCTGAGGTACCAACGGAGGAATTTGACCTGGCCGGCGACAATACGGTTTCCGCATCTGCAGACATGCCGGACGCCGGTCTTTCCTTTGGCAATCCATTTACCGACCTATCTGCAGGCACAGGAGCTGAGAAGCCAGGTTTTCAGGGACCGACGATGGACCTTCCGGGGGCAGGTCCCTCTGACGGGCCAGGTCCGTCAGCGGAGACGGAGCCTGAGGAAGATGAAGAAGAGCAGCTACAGAAGAGCAAGGGCAAGAAGAAAGGAAAGAATGATTCTGATGAGTCCGAAGAAGACGACATTCTGGCCAACACAAAGCCGGTGACTCCGAAAAACGGTAAGAAAAAGAGTCCAAATGCCTTAATGAGCGGCACCCGCGCTGACCTGGTAGTAATTGCCGGTCTAACCCAGTGGGTTGACCAGGCTTCAGCCAAGTTGGGAAAAGACAGGACTGAAGCGCTGGTGGAAATGTCAACCGCCATGGGGCGGATTCCTGAGAATATTAAGGACGTTCTGATCAGGATGGTACGTATATCACGTTATGAATCGACCAGTACGCAGTCCCCAACTGCTACGGATTACCTTGCTACGCTGGCCCAGCTTGAAAGTCTGATGGGCGGTGAGCAGATCCAGGATAATGCCCTGCTGTCGATCCTCTCGATGATGAAGGAGTCCAACCGTGGATAAGGTTCTTGTAACGCTCCTTCTTATTATCGGAGGTGTCGTCTGCTGCATGGTTGTTATCAATGCCATCATGCCGGCGATTACGCAAAGCACAGGGGCAATTGCTGATGCGAGCGGCAAAATCGACGATAGAATCCGCTGCCAGGTGCAGATAATAGAGGTATCCAATAGCGGCAGTAACGTATATGCATGGATCAAAAATATCGGCGCTTCCCACATTAGCGGAATAAGCGGCAGCGATGTTTTTTTCGGTCCCGAAGGTAATTTTGCACGGATTCCTTATGATCAAACGGGCGCAACCATACCGAGTTGGGGTTACTCCCTTGAAAATGGCACTGAATGGGGCCCCACGGCTACCGTGAAAATTATCATTTCTCTAGCATCGGCGCCCTCTGGATCATATTATTTTAAAATCGTGCTTCCGAATGGTATTTCGGACCAGGATATTTATAGTTTTTAGTGCAAGTATTGGAGCATCATGGAAAATTTCGCTATCACACTCGTTTGCATCGCATTGCTGATTATTGGCGCTCTGTCCCTATCGATGAGTGCGTTGAATGCTATAAATAATATGTCAGACGCACTTAGGCAGCAACAAGTGATGTCGAGGGATATTATTGGCACAGGTATTACGTGTGAAAACAGTACTACCACCGATAGCGGCTCAACGGTCACGATGTACATTCACAACAGCGGTAGGACATCACTAAAGAATTATAGCGCATGGGATGTGATAGTCCGTTACCAGAACGGAAGTACGGATTGGATACCATATTCAGCGGCAATTCCAGGCTGGCAGACCGGCGGCTTTTTTTTTTCAAGGACGTCCGGAGATTTACGGACCCAATATTCTTGACCCGGGTGAGGACATGCGGATAGTAATAAAACTATCACCGGCAGCCACTGAAAACACGACTAACCTGGCGACAGTGGTAACTCCCAATGGGGCTAAAAGTGAGCTTGCATTTGGTTGGTAAAAGTATGGAAAAGCAAATTTGGTAAGGGGATAAGATGACCAAAATACTATCATCTGACGAAGAAGAACGGTCGCAAGACGAAATAATCTGTACGGGGCACTCCGAGATTGATAAGAGGCTTGGTGGAGGAATCCCCGTGGGTTCTTTAACCCTGATTGAGGGACAGTCCGACGCTGGCAAATCAGTGCTATCACAGCAGATGATGTGGGGCGCCCTGAGTGCGCACCACAGGGTGTTGCTTTTCACCACGGAGAACACTGTCAAGAGTATGCATTCCCAGATGGAAAGCCTTGGTCTGGGCATCTTGGATTCCCTGCTGCTCGGCTGGATAAAGATCTTCCAGGTGGAAGCCTCGAAAATGAAGGCAATGAATACATTCTCGACGATTATATCCGGAATAATGGCCTATCCGACTTACAAGCTGATAGTGGTAGACTCTTTGACGCCGGTTATAGCACATACGTCTGTTGAGCAGATAATTGACTATTTTGAGGAGTGTAAAAAATTATGTGACGGGGGCCGCACAATCATCAACATTACGCATACATATGCAATTGATGAACAGGTACTGATCCGTATACGGTCTGCCTGCGATGCTCATTTTAGGTTAAGAATTGAGGAGGTCGGAGATAAGCTGGTCAAGGTGCTTGAGGTTGCCAAGGTGAGAGGTGCAGATAAAAATACCGGCAACATTCTGAGCTTCGATGTGGACCCTGGCATCGGGATGCGTGTCATGCCGATGGGCAGGGCCAGGGCTTAACTAATTATAGGATTTGTATAATGCCTGAAATAATACTGCCCTTTGCAATACCTGATCCCAAAACCAGGAAAAAGTCGGATTCCTGCAATATCCTGAGTTTGCTCTCAAAGACAACACAGGATTTGGTGGGGAAGAATCCGCATCTCCTTGAATACCTGGAGATGATTCCGATCGCTGACTACGGCATGCCTAAATTTTATGACAAGCTTGACAAAGCTGTCGGAGGTACCCCGAATCCCAATCTTATTTATCCCGTCAAGGAAGGCGTGTTTACTCACATCCTGTACGACCATGGCGACGGCAGGAATACATATATACCTATTGAGCCGATTCTGATTGCCAATATTGATCCGCTTATGCTGGAAGTGGAAAAAAAGCTTCTCGAAATGGCCGATAGGCTGGGCGATTTCTCGATCAAGACCATGGACGAAAAACGTGATGCGTTCTTAAAATGCGTGGACGAAATATGTGTTGTGGATCGCGGCTACGGCGGAAACGGGAGCAGGAACAACGGGTCTTCACAAAGTAGAAACGGTAATGGAAATGAAAGAGGGAAAACAGGATTAGGCCTGCTTGATAGGATGTCGTTCAAAAGCAAGTTCAAGCAGATTGAAGTTACGCCGCTTCAATTAATGCAAATAAAATACTTGATCGTGAGGGACAAGGTCGGCCTGGGCGTGCTCGACCCTATTGTGTATGACAAGTATGTTGAAGATGTCAGCTGCAGTGGAATGGGCGTAATTTTCGTTGAGCATAAGGTTTTTAAGAGTTTGAAAACTGTGGTCAATTTTCCCACGGCCGAGGACCTTGACCAGTTTGTCATGAGACTGGCCGAGCGCATAAAGAAACCTGTCAGTGTTCACAGCCCGATAGTTGATGCAACCCTGCCGGACGGCTCACGTATCAATATTGTCTATGGCACGGATGTATCAAAGCGCGGGTCCAACTTTACCATCAGGAAATTCAGCGAGGTGCCGTCTTCGATCCTTGAGCTGATTGATTGGCATACGTTGGACTATAAGATGGCGGCTTACCTGTCTCTCACCATCGGCGAGGGAATGAATGTATTTGTATGCGGAGAAACCGCCTCGGGAAAAACTACGACCTTAAATGCAGTCACTACATTTATCCATCCTAATGCCAAGATCGTGTCGATCGAGGACACCCCGGAATTGCAGGTACCGCACCAGAACTGGATCAGGGAAGTCGTGTCTTCAACCAAGGAGGGGGATGCGGGGGTAGGTATGTTTGACCTGCTCAAAGCAGCCCTGCGTCAAAGGCCAAATGAAATCATCATCGGCGAAATCCGTGGAGCTGAAGGCGCCATTGCTTTCCAGGCCATGCAGACGGGCCATTCGGTGATGGCTACATTCCATGCTGCTTCAGTCGAAAGACTTATCCAGCGTCTTACCGGCGCCCCGATAAATGTTCCCAAGTCCTACATGGACAACTTGAATATCTGTATCATCCAGCAGGCAGTTAAACTGCCCGATGGCAAAACGGGCAGGCGGATGACAAGTATTAACGAAATAGTAGGTTACGACCCGGTTACCCAATCGTTCAACTTCATAGAGGCGTTCCGCTGGGACCCGGTGACCGACGTATTTATATTTTCTGGCGACGGCAATAGCTACCTGCTGGAGCAGAAGATCGCCCCTAAACTCGGCATTCCGCCGCATAAGAAGCGCCGTATTTACGCAGAAGTAGAGAGGCGTGGCAAGATACTTGAAAAATTAAATCAACAGGGAGTTAAAAACTTTTATGATCTCCTTAAAGTCCTTGCTAAAGCGCAACGAGAAGGACTCTTCTAACGACAACGGATTTGTGTTAGACGGCTCCTCTAACGGGAAATTAAAACATAATGATGATCTGCTGAAAGCAGACCTGTTCTGTCACCTTACCTATATGTCGGCGCTGGCAACATCCGAGTTGCCCAGGTCGCAGATGTTCGAGTATGCCTCCCGTCTTGGATTTACATCTTCAGTTTATTTGAGGAGAGTGCATTTCCTGGCTAAAAAGCTCAACTATGATTATTCCGAGGCATGCCGCATGGTCGGGGAGAAAACCAAGGAGGCGGACCCAAAGGCAATATTGCTTCGCATGGCAGGGGCCATGGCCTCCGGCGAAAATGAGGCATTATTCTTGAAACGGGAAGCTGAAGTAATGGGAGAGATCTATGGCGATGAATACGAGCGCCAGGTAAGCAGTCTTGCCAAATGGACGGATGCATTCACGGCTTTAATTATCTCGGCTTCACTGGTCGTGGTAATCACCGTGGTATCTATCTTAATTTTCCCCATGCCGTCCAGTTTCATAGCGATACTCACTTTCTTGATGCTTATTTCTACCGTATTGGGCGTATGGGTAATGTACCGGTCGGCGCCCAAAGAGATAAAGACGCATTCCTTATCAGAGACATCGCATGCTCAAGAATTAGCCAAAAAAGTACTGTTCTATGTTTCTATACCGCTGACGGTGTTGTCGATTCCCGTATTGTTTTTAATGAATGCCGGCCTGGGATGGTCGATTATTGTACTTGGACTGATTATAGCTCCGCCCGGGATATTGATATGTTGGGACGATAAAAAAATAGACAGGAACGATGCCGATATAGCAGGTTTCATCCGGTCTTTGGGAGGCATTACAAAGGTCATCGGGACAACCGTTACCGAAGCAGTAAGCAGGCTCGATTTTGGGTCACTTGCTTCACTAAAGAAACCTGTCATCAGGATGAATAATGCTCTCACGTTTGGTATACGCCCGGAACTTTGCTGGGAGAAATTTGTCTGTGAGTCTGGAAGCGAACAGATAAACCGCAGTGTACGGATTTTCTGGGATGGGATTGCCGTCGGCGGTGATCCTAATGCCGTTGGCAACCAATCATCGATGTTTGCTATGAAGATATGTCTATTACGTGGAAAGCGAAAAGCGGTCTCAGCAGGATTTTTATACCTGTGTACTACGATGCATGCAACCATGGCGTTGTTGCTTGTGGGAATATATCAGATAATGTGGGGTTTTTCACAGGCTATGCAATCGATGCAGGGTGCAACCACCGGTCAGGGTATGAATGCCATATCACAGTTACCCACGTTCGCGTTTTTCGCTAATTCAAGCGGCCAGTTGCAGATGCTTTACATGATGTCGACCGCCATGCTGCTTATGCTCACAGTTGTGAACCCGGCTGCCATCAAGGTCGTAGATGGTGGCCATAACTACAAGTTTTTATATTACCTCTCAATTATGATGCTCATTACCGGGGCTGCAATGCTATTTGTGCCCGGCCTGGTCACAGGAATGTTCAGCTCTCTTAAGGCGCCTAGTTAGCCATGGATCTAAGGAGTAAATAGTGGATTTTTACGAAGTTGGCGTTTACCTGGTAATTATCATCGTCGCCTGTATATGCGTGTTTGGCATTATGTGGCTACTGATGAAGAGCATGCAGCCAAAGCGCCCTAAAGGCAGAAGGAGGGTTGCACTGGCAGCAGCCGCCGTGGGAAAAACGCCGAGACAGATACCGCAGGAATCCGCTGAGACTGTTAAAGAAAAGAAAAATGTTAAAAACAAAAAAGAGAAAAAGAAAAAGGAGAAAAAGAGTAAAGCTCCCAAAATCCGGGAAGATAGGCTGTTAGAGCTTAAAGAGCTGCCTGACAACAGGTTGCTGCCGCAGGGCGAAGCCGCTGCATCATCCAAAGGAACTCAGCAGGATGAACAGCAGAAGACATCCCAGGAACCTCAAGAAAAGGCCGCTGTTGATGCAAAGGACAATGATCAAGCTGAGGCGGGTGCTGACGATCAGTCAAACGCCGAGATGACTTTGCCGGATTTGCCTTCTATGGATACGCTTACTTCTGAAGAAGAAGCACCAAAAGAGGAAGAACTTGACCTGATGAGCGTTTTTCAAGCTGAAGATGCGGAAGATTCTTCAACATCTGATCTGGCAGCTAATTTATTTGATGTAGATGTGCAAAATATCGAGAAACTCGGTAGCGAAGTATCGGAGTTCCTGGGTGGAATGCGCTCGAAATAAAGGAGGAAGCCATGAGCCGCAATAGTATCGAAACATCAGTAAAAGCAACAATGGCACGCTTTTACTGTTTTATAAATAGCTTAACTAATAGCTGGACTAGCCTTTTGGTCAAGCGTGGGCCTGCACTAAACACGAGCTTGATTTGCAAGCTAATGCTGATATTTTCTGCTATCGGATTATGCCCATTTTGTCCATTTCCTTCTTCTTCGCCGGCGGCTATTGCCGACAATCTCACCGCTCCGAGCGTAGAGGTTTTACCTTCGCAGGGTATGGTCGGCACCGCTGTGTATGTCAAAGTAATTAATTACCAACCCAACAAGCAGGTAATCGTAACGTTTGGCACAGGAACTACTATCGGCACAGGCACTACGGTGGGTACCCAAACATATGTGGCTAGCACGACAACTACTGATGCCTCCGGGTATGCCGTGGCGAATTTTAATGTGGATGTTTTTCCTGCGGGAAGATATATAATCATGGCCGACGATGGCGTAAGTACAATTACTACCGGATTTAAACTACTTCCTTCTATATCGCTGGGGAGCACTGTAGCCGGATACGTTGGAGACGTTATCTCAGTCAATGGTAATGGCTTCGCTGCCAGTAAGCTTATATACCTTGGAGTTGACGATGATAAATTGGTCACTGGTGAATCAGATGAGAAAGGCCAGTGCTCCAATATGAGATTGGTTATCCCATCGTACTCCAGGGGAAATCATAATATAAAATTACAGGATTCTGAGAATAATGTGGCAACTGCTGTCTATAATATACGGCAACAAGCTAGCATCATGCCAACTTCCGCAGCGGTGGGCGATAATGTGACGATCATTGGTACCGGCTATCAGAGCGTAGCTGACGTAACGGTATATTTTGACGACAAAGATGTAGGTGTAGTCCAGACGGGCACGGACGGCGGGTTTGCAACTTCCATAATAGTGCCCGCTTGCGGTGACGGCGTGCATAAGATAAAGGTGGACGATCGGACTAATAAATCATTTAGTGATATTAAAGTAGCAGCGACTATGAATATAAGCCCGGACAACGGTTTCATTGGTATGCAGGTTGGGCTTCAAGGATCTGGTTTCAGGCCGGGGTTTCCTGTTAATGTGTCCTATGATAATGTGAAAATGGAAGCTACGACGGTCCAGCCCCAGGGAAGCTTCACTTACAATTTCAAAATACCTGTCAGTATGCATGGCCCCCATAACGTAGTAGCAACAGACGGGATTAATACGCAAAAGGTCATCTTCACGGTGGAGTCGAACCCTCCAATTGCACCGGTTACCCAGTTACCGGTTGATGGCGACCGCCAGGTTAAAGACGTACATTTTGAATGGGGCGTGGTTTCCGATCCCAGTGGTGTGACGTACACTTTTGAAGTGGCCGATGATCCTAAATTTACGAACGTGATCATGTCTCAGTCCAATATAGGAGCCAATTACATTGATATTACTGATGACAGTAAAATGTTGCCGGGCAAGGACAAACCCTATTACTGGCGTGTCAAAGCTATCGACCGCGCTTCGAATGAAGGACAGTGGTCGCTCGTCAGCTCATTTTACAAAGGGCACACTTTTATGACGATCCTTAGCAATATGCCGGATTGGGTAAAGTGGGTTTTGGTTGCACTGGGCCTAGCGCTGTTTGGGTTCATGTTCTTCTGGATAGGGCATACGATCAAAAAACTGAGGAGACTCGATGATGATGATATGGAGGATGAGGAAGGTTTCGAGGGAGACGAATATGGCTATAATTCCGGGAAAAATGAGTAGACGTAAAGGTGATTAAACCATGAATAGAGATAATGGAAGACGGAAGAATACTATGGGAAAGGAGAAAAATATGGCCGGCGAGATCGTCAGAAAAGATTCCAAGGTTCAAATTCGGCAGTTAGAGGCCCTTATCCTATTGATGGCCGGCGCTACGCTGGCGTCCTTGCAAATAGTGCATTATATGTTATTGGGTACGGGTACGGCTATGACGGCGTTCCAGATGTTGCTGGACTGGCTATTTGGCATGGCCGTTATTTTCTTACTTGTTCATTTCAGTTTCCGTGAGATCTTTAAAATTCACAATGAGCTGGTCCTTCAACGTGAGCAGGCAACTAAGGCGGAAAAACGGATACAGCATATTATCGATACTACGCAGGATATTATTTTTACGCTTGACAGTGAAGGGAACTTCACATTTGCAAATAAGGCTATCGAGGAAGTTAGTGGATATACTATTGACAAAATCCTTACTAATAATATCAGATACCTGCTATCACCCGAGTACAAAACATTTGTGCCTGAACAATTGAAACGCTTTAAGGAAGTTGCAGGCAGGCATCTATATGTAGATCTAATGAAAGAAGATGGTATCCTGGTACCTATCGAATTAAGCTTTATGCCTATGAAGAACAGGGATGGGGAGCTAACGGGTTTTCAAGGAATAGCGCGGGACATTTCTGAGCGTAAAGAGGTGGAAAAAGCCCAAAAAGAAAAAGAGAAGTATCTCAAAGCAATTGCCAGGGTGGGGCAGATACTTCTGGAAACAAGGAAAGATATTCCTTATAAAAAGATCCTGGAGATATTGTGCCATACATCAGAAATCAATAATGCTTTTATTATGCTCGGGGATGATTCAACGGATAAAAACCAGGATCGCAACACTGCGTCAAAACCTGAGCTTGGTAGTCTCAGCGATGGAAACCCAGAGAACCCAAAGATTTACATAAGTTACACTGATAAGGAAGATAAAGGCGGCGGAACAGGCGCCTCTATTACCGGGGATAGTGGGGGAGAAGATGTTGCCAAAGATTTGATGCAGCTTTCTAAAAAGGAAGGAACTATTGTTAGCACATGTAATGGCAATTCATCCAACTTGATCTTACCCGTAATGGTTAATTCAGAATTTGCCGGGGTAGTTGGTTTTGAGAAACCGGTTGCTTCAAATGGGTTTAAACCTGTCGAGATTAACCTGCTGGCCACTTCTGCTACTATGCTTGCACAGACGATTGAAAGACAGAATGCCGGCAAACAAATAAAACAGCATTTTGTTCATTTAACCAAGGTGATGTCTAAGGCAATGTTTGCTGTAGATCCGTACACGGTGAGCCATCAGGAAAGGTTAGCCAGCCTGGCTGCGTTTGTAGGCGAAAGGCTCGGATTGAAGGATGATGAACTTGAATGGCTGCAGGTCGGCGCCCTTTTGCATGATATCGGCAAGGCAGCAATACCCAATACAATACTTTCCAAACCGGGTAAACTCACCGATGAGGAATGGGTATTGATCAGGTCTCACGTTAAGCGTGGTTATGAGATGCTCCAGGGCATGAATCTTCCGGAAAATGTCATGAATATGGTTATGAACCATCATGAGAGACTGAATGGGTCCGGTTATCCGCATGGTATTCGCAAGGACCAGTTGAGCCTTGAGACAAGGATATTGGGGATTTGCGATGTGGTGGAAGCCATGAGTTCTCATCGGCCATATCGTCCAGCCCGGAAAAAGGATGATATAATCGAAGAATTACAGACCGGACGGGACAAATTATACGATGCCAGGGTAGTTGATGTGCTGGTAGATGTCATCGAAAGAAATGAGTTTGCATTCGGGTATCAAACCGCAGACCTTGTGCCGGCAATGAACTGATTATTGGAAAGGATGAAAGGATAGTAATTTATCTCAACAAGGCTGAAAGAACACTAAAAAATTCCAGGTGATCACAGCTATATAATATATGGATATGCAGGATGCGGAAGCTACCGCTATCCTGGGGAAGCGTTTGGAGATTATCCATAGCAGCAGCAGCAGGGCTGCTATCCCCAACAGCTTGATAAGCAGGAAACTGCCGCCCGATACAAGCGGCGCCACTAATGGATTTGCTTCTTTTGCCAGGCCGTTGATAACGAAAACCTGTGTGATTATCCCGTCCCAGAATTGAAATTGCGCCATTAACAGCAGCACAAATAAAATGTGCCCGCGGTTTAAATGCTCTAAAGCCCGAGTCCTCATAAATTAACCCCAAATCCTGCTTCGATTTAAGTGAACTATTTGTATTATTAGCTATTAGGGTCAAAAAAGCAACCGAATGGCTCATCAAATGAGCCTTCAGGCTCAGTAAGCGGGCACAATTACTTGCGGATGTTATGGAATGTCCGGGGGTGACAGGTTAAGGTTTATTGGTCAAAAGGGATTCCCAGAAAGGGACCTTACTGGATTGAAGCATTGACTTCTGCTTGATAATACGATGCTCAACTGGCACAAGGACGGAGCGCTCTGCTGTTCTGGTCACGTAGTCCGTGACATTCTCTGACCACGCGAGTATTGTATTAAATCTGCAATTCTGCGCATCGGTCGGGCCGTATATAAGTACAGCTATTTCCCTGGACCCTCTCGTATCCAGTCCCACGGGATATGCAGTAGCACTATTTAAAAACAGGTCAGTCTTGCCGCCGAGGAAATGGGCAAAGTTGAGCTTCATGTTTGCCAGTTCGAACCATGTATTGGAAGTGCTAATGCCTTCTTTTGAAGTAATCCAAGTACGTTCTACGACTATAGACGAAATGTTATCGGAAGCGGAAATCAACGGCGGGGCAAGTATCTGGCCGCTTGGGTCCATATCAAATACGCTTACTGCTAGATACTCGTAAAATTGTTGTTTAAAAAACACTAACTTAATTTGCTGTTTTTCGCGGGCCGGAAAATCAGAGAGATCATAGCCGTAATACCATATTGAGTTATGGCCATTGAATTCAAGTTGAGGATTGCTCCATAGTACATATGGTTGGAGGACCTTTTCGTATGGCACACTCCTGACTGTCGGAACAGTCTCGGTATAGATCTCGGTCCGGTTTTCAGTGGTGTACTCGGTAACGTAATAGGGTTCTTCTAATGAAGATTGGACTGTAACACAGGAGGAAAATAGCGCTGACGCCAACATTAGTGCAGAGAAAACCAGGACAAGAACTATTGTCGGTGATCTCGATTTTCTTTGCAGGGTATTATTAGCAGATTGTAAATTCATATGTATAAAGACTCTAGGGTGAAATAATGGTTTCCCATAGAGGGACCTGCCTGACCTGGTAAACTGTTCTCTGTCGTTCGACCTGGAATGGGACCTGTTTTGATACCTGCCTTTGTTTAGTCACAGGCAAGTATTCGACAGTATTGCGGGACCATAAAGCATCAAGATTGACCCTGCAGTTCCATTTATTTTGTGTCTCGGTAATGATAAGTGCAATATTGCTGGGCTTGCCGGCTTTCAGAACTATAACTTGTGGGTCGGCAGCCTGCGACCAGAGACAATTGGTCGCTCCCAGAAATTTTGCGTCGTTTATCATTGTATTGGCTAACTTTAGCCATGTGGCGGATGCAGTTCCTGTAATAAGATACCATGTGGGGACATTGGTCAATTGGTCTGCTTCGGAAGGAGGTTCCGGAGATGGAATTTGCCCGGTCTCGCTCATATCGAAAACCTGCAACATAACCGGCTCATACTGTAACTGCGGCCATATAGATAGACGCAGGCTGATATTGTCGTACGATTGTGCATCAGGTATCTCGTAACCGTAATAGTAGAAATTGGAGGCATTCCAGTTGAAATAAGGCGTTAGAGGGTATTCACCCGATTCAGCGTGAATAACAGTCTGGTTTTCAGTATAAGACTCAGTGGTAATTTCAGTCTTATACTGGGTTTCCTGGTAATTTTGAGTTACAGGGTATTCTTTGCTGATGCAGGCAACGAAAAAGAGAGGGCAAAAAAGGATTAGCAGTAATAAAATCTGACAAATGAACTTCATTATGATAAATGCTCTTTTCTAATAGCATAAGTATGATGATTCACGTTGTCAAAGTGGCATATGGCATTATTGGCACAATATAATCAGGGGAACAGTTTATTTATAACCTGTGCATACATTACTTTGATAACAGGGTTGTCCGGCCAAGTTGAAGATGGTCCCGGCCTTAAACATCCTTAAGTTATCAGACAATTCGTAATAATAGTTCATATTTTGGGCTGATACTATATCATACCGTAGTACTAGCACCACCGTCTTAGCAGGAATCATACTGTCCTTAACCCCAATACCATACTTGCTGCCGTTACCAGCCGGGAGGCTATAGCGCATAATTATTGTAAAGGTTTAAAGCTAGATAGGAGAGTGCGCAATGGAAGCCAGGAAAGTATTTGCAGAGATACTGAAAAAGGATGGGAAAATGAAATTGTTACTTGGCGGGATGTTGCTGGACGGATCACTTATCATAGCATTGGTTATAATCGCCGGGTTGGTAGCACTTTAATTAAAATATTCATCTTGTAGTCACAGGAAAGGCGGGCTGTAGCTTGCCTTTCCTGTTTTTTATAGGTTACACCCATATAGTACTAATGTCACCGTCTTTGCAGTACCGATATGCTATTGTGTTATATGGATATAGGTTTTAGAATGGATGTGTAAGGAAACAAGAAGGAGGAACAATCATGAAACCAATTCTCAGCATTATGCGAACTGATTGGAAAGTGCGTTTTCTCTTCTTGTCTATGGTGGTTTGCTTCGGCCTTATCATCGTCATGATGGTAACGCTTGTAAAAATAATTTAATCATTTGCGTATTATCCTCTCAACAGCACGGGGCGCTCGCACTAGGCGTCCCGTGTTGTTTTTTTGAGGGGTTTCATTTTATTGCTTCCACTTCCAGCCGGACCACATCAATATGAACCAGACCTTCTCGATCCATGGGATGATTGGTAAGGTATGAATCCACCGCCTGCCTGATGAATTCCTGCTGTTCTGATTCAGGAACACGGTGAATGAACGGGTGCCAGGTGGTGCGGATCCATCCAATGAACCCCTCCCGTCCCTGTTGAGTCATATCTTTGGGTATTAATTCAAGGCGCACCGGTTTAAAATGCATCTCGCTTAACCATGCGCTGTATTCATCCGGGCCATAGAAGTTGTAAGGTGAGACGAACCCACTGAAATATGCTTTCCATTGTGCCTTCTCTGTCATAGACCGCATTACGGCCATCATCCCTGCCACGTTGCCCCTACCGCCCATCTGTAGCAGTATTTTCCCCGGGGTCTTTAATCCTTTATAGATGCCGGACAATACCTTGCGGTGATCGTCAATCCAATGTAGTACGGCATTGGAAAAAATGATGTCGAATTCATTTGAACATGTGAGTTCCCTGGCATCCATCTGAAAAAAGCGCAGATTAGGGAAATCGTTGGCGGGGAAAGTTTTGCAGGCGAGATCGATCATGTCTGAGGAGCTATCAATGCCGACAACCCTGCCGTCCGGAACATGCGCCGCTATATCGGCCGTGACTTTGCCGTCGCCGCACCCGATATCAAGTATATGCTCTTTGCCATGCAGCCCCAGTTTGGCGATAAGTTCCCTGCCCCAGTTGAGTTGGGCCTCTGAATTTTTCTGATAATCGTCCGCATTCCATTTATACATGGTGAAAAGTGTAGCATGCTTTTAGAGCGGAACGATATTAAATGGGTAGCTGGAAATTAAAAACGTTGCGGGCGGGTTTCCTTTGCTATCATAAGCACCCCGATCGCCAACACGACAATATCGAATATCAGGATGGGGCCTATGAAATCGCTAATTTTGGGAATTACAAAACCGGCAGCTATGGTCAGAACAAGCAGAATACAGGCAATGATGAGAATTACCTTTCCCATATGAATAATATAGGACGTCATAGAATGCCTGTCAATGTTTAATATATTCATGCCGGGCTTCTACCGGCTTATATCATATTGCCAGACAGATATTGGTAGTAGCCTAATAGTTTAGCTAAATTTCTTACGTCCAAAAGAAAGATCATTTAGATCCACGTAAATAAAATGGCCATCGTAACCTAATAACTTGAGAAATACCTGATTGACGAAATTGATTAAACGAAAATATTCGATTTGTTTACCTCTACTGTCACGTGATAGGTAGCTCATATTGTGAGCGAGAGAATTACGGGTGCGTACAATTTCCCTTAACTCAGTGTCTGCAATATTTAGTCCAATGCTCTTGGTCCAGGCCCGCAAAAGACTAAAGAAAGGTTTCCGGTTAAGCTCGGGAAGCTTCTCTAACATGTCCCTCAACTGGTGGCTTGCTATGTTTGGAAAGGCAGCAGATATGATGGATGTCAGGGCAGCCTTAATGTCTTCCTTTTTGTTGCCGAAGCCCTTGATTATCTTTGTAAGTCTATGTTTTGAAGTATATAGCTGCTGGAGCGAATCGATAAGCGCCACGGCCGCCAGGCCGCGGGTTTCAAGGTAAGTTGTCGAGTTATTGGCATCCAGATATTGCTCAATAGCAATGTCGAGATTGTATTCTTTTCGAAGTCTAAGATACGCTGGATAGGACTTTTCAATGAAAATGGCTGTATCTGTGTGATCTCGGGAGTCTATTAGATCGCCTGACGAAAACGGCCAGGTAATCGAATTCTTAAGTATAATTTCCTTGATTTTCCCGGTTGCCGTATAGCCTACAGCATTTATCCACGTGATTTTTGTTGCTCGGGATAGTGATAAGAGGCGACATAACTCGTCCAAATTATTAATAATTTCATCGGCCTCGATGCCATGGGACGATTTCACTGTAAATTTGCAAGTGATTGAAGTGCTTTTTTGTGCCTTTATCCGCTTGATGATTTCATTATGGTTTGGTAAAGGGTCCGCCGTTGCTACACCCCACGGAGCTTTCATCTCAAGATTGAGATAAGAATGCTCAATAGGTTCGGGACCATTCTGAATGATTTTTGTTGCATTGTGATTCCCTGAAAATTCGAAGTTAACTACGCCAAACTCATAATAGTCGGTCATGGCCTCATTTTCTGCAATAAGAGTGACTTCGTCAGCCATTAGCGTCAACTCTGATGCCTTGTTTGAGAATAATTCGAGTGATGCGTGAATGACAGCAAGCCTATGCATTGTAGTAAAGTCCAGGCCATCTACTGTCTTGCCTTGAACGTGGTCTATCTCACATTTATGGTGAATAATATCGTTGATGGTTGAAGCAGCCTGCAGAAAATTGGGAGCCAATTTGCATATGAGATAAATATTGCCTGTCTCTACCTGCAAGATAGAGACGTGGCATGTGAACTTGCTACCGTCCGCAAGCACGAGATGGCCTTTACCGCGATATTTTCTGACGGCCCTCCCATATTCCAAAATGGCCGTGCTCCTCCTCACTCAATGGGCCAGTTGGGGATGATACTATCTATCTCCTGCATCAAGCGTAGCGTTTCTTTAAGCGCAACGATTATCTTCTGATAATGCGTGAGATCGTCATACGAGAGAGGCCGGCCTTTGCGGTCTTTGAGCCACTTCTGGCAGACCTGGTAGCCGCCGATGTGAAAATTCCAGAGCTCGGGTGTTATGCCTTCAAAATACTGCTCTTTGTTGATATAGACCCGCTGGTTAATTTCATTGTAGCTTACCTTATCAACCATGTTGGTGCCTGCTACCGGATACTTTGTTATGAATCTATTGAGTAACAGCGATTCCATCAGATGCAAAGAGACCAGATCAGCGCCTTTAACCGCCAGCGACTTGAATAGGGCTCTATCGGAAGTCAGTGGCAGTCGCGGGAAGTCCATCTTGAGGAACTCGGAGTAGCGGGTTCGGTAGGTGGGTGAGTGGAAGATGGCATAAGCATAGTTGAAGATGTCCTCCGGGCCAAATGTCCGCTCCTGGTCGCCCTTGCCATCAGTAACAAAATTCAGTCCCAGTTTTTCCGCGACAGCCTTGATGAACTCAGGGTTAAGATTAGGGCGGCGATGCCCGCTTCCAAGCTGCATTTCGCCTTCGTTCGGATAGAGGTATAGGGGGAAGAGGTAATTAATCTCCTTTAACGATACCGCATGTCGATCCATTACTTGGGATACACATAAGACATGGCTAAAACCACCGGCGATTTCAACGTTGCGAGTTGTTGAAAGTGCTATATTGGGTTTCATAATATGGGATTGTGTTTGCATCCTTGGGCGATCCATTATGCTTGTATGTAAGAGGCAAAAGCGTTCATCAAATGGGCGGTAGAGGCAGGGTTGTATTACGTCCTCTATATGCTTATCATTCTTAATTGCTTTTCGAGCGATTGACAGTTTCCATGTACCTGTATCTTCAAGGTTGAAGAGTTCCCGTATGGTTTCATCGGGCTCATCATCTTTGACAAAAATATTAAGACGTTTTTCTATTTCAGCCAATGTGAAAGCGATAGCGAAATCATCCCTATGTGAAGTAAATCCCTCACCAGTGAAAATAAAAATGTCAGTCACTTTCCATCCCTTTTCGTATTCTGATAGCAGGTCATCTTGTAGAGGTATGAAAAGATAGAAGGGACTACTCGGTTTGATCTCTGTCCAAGAGACATTACTGATCGCTGTTTCAGATAGGGCTTGATACTTTCCTTCCCGATGTCCCCAGAGGTCCGCATAGTGGACTATTGCAGGGATAGTCTTGCCCTGTTCTTTAACAAAAATACCAATAGCTACGCCCTGCTGGATATCGAATACATTCTCGTCCTTGCCGCCATCCGGGGCAACCTCTTTTTTCTTGGAGTTGCCGTGCAGGTTCAGGATATAGATATCAGTGAAAGTGCCCATCAGTGACTGGCGCATGCCGCGGAAGGTGGGGTTATCCAGATAGGAGTGGTTGGTAATGAAACCCAGGATACCTTGTGTGGTGCGCTCGATGCGCCATTGGCCAAATGCAAGGAATTTAACATAGTCGTCCTGCAACCATTTGGGGTTCTTTTCACCCAGGGGCTTACCATCAACCGTCTTGTATCGCTCCACCAGTTGCTTTGCCCACTCACCCTTGTTTGCCGAATTACCGGAATATGGCGGATTGCCCAGCACCACCATTATCGGCTCATCCTTCTTGACTCTGGCGGCCGCATTGGCTTCCTCGCTTATCCACTGGGCGAAGAGCGTCTCAGAGTGCTTAATCGCCTCATCCAGCGTGTTGGTCAGGAATATGCCCAGCCGCTGCTCACTCTTGAACTCGTAACCCGTCTCCTGGAGGAGAAGTCCCAGTTTGAGATGGGCGATCGCATAGGGCGGCATCAGCAGTTCAAAGCCAAAGATGCGGGGTAAGAGCTTCTCCGCCACGTAGTTGTTCCACATGCCCTGCTGGCCTTTGCCAGCGGTAGCCTGATGAATCTCGTTTATTATCTTGTAGAGGAAGGTTGCCGTGCCCACCGCCGGGTCCAGGATAAGCGTCTTCTCGTCCGCCAGTCCCTGTGGCTTATTGAAGCTGGTTTTTAAAAGGTAATCTATAGAGCGCACGATGTAAGAGACCACTGGCTCGGGCGTATAGTAAACGCCGCGCATCTCCCGTATCTTCGGATCGTAGGCTTTGAGGAAGGTCTCGTAGAAATGTACCACCGGGTCTTCCTTGCCGGTGCGTTTGCCAAAATCCTTGAGTATGGCTTCCATATCCGCCTGCGCCAATACCTGGGCCAGGTCGTCAACCAACCAGGCTATGCGGTCGTCCAGATCAGGTCCGGCAATATGGTTGAATAATTTGCGCAGGAAGGGATTCGTCTTGGGAAGCAGGTATGCGGCGTTTTGCCTGGTGAAATCTTTGCCTGAAGATTTATCGCAGCGCGCGGCGAAGAGGCCGTAGGCGATGGTTTGAGCATACATATCAGCGAACTGATTTACAGGCAGGTCGGGTATCAGGTTTTCGCGAAAAGCGGACAACTGGCTGTGCAGGCTTCCGTGTTCCGTCTCTTTCTCGAAGGCGCTGACGATGAGATCGCGTACCATATGCGCCATACGTGCCATTCGCAGGGCAAGCTCTCTGGGAGTGCCTATTGATTCAGTTTTCTGAGACAGGAAGGCTGCAAGCAAATCCCCAACGGCTTCTACCCCGGCCGCATCCTTTTTTATCTTGCCGTCCTTTGTGATAGTTCCCAACCGCTCCGTCAGCCGTTTTTCTCCAAGTAAATACCAGCGGAACTCAAGGTAATCAGTCAGGATGAGGTTATTTAAGGATGTCCTGTACCGTTTCAATTGCTCGGACTTCTCCACTTCATCCAGGTTTTTGCCAATGTCCTTGGCTTCCAGGTAGCCTAGTGTGTGGGTGTCTTTGGTCACGATAAAATCAGGAGCGCCGCATTCGATGCGGGCAGGCAAACAGGTGGCAGTGAGTTTTTCACCGCAGTTCTCAATGAGTGTTTTGAGGGCAGGATAGTGAGCGCCTTCGCTTGAATGCCCTGCCGCCAGCGTCTTCTGGATATTTTCCAGGTAATTACTGAATGCCTTTTGAATATCGGTCTTCTTAAATTCCGCCATTCATCTTACCGCGTCGTTCAATTGTTGAAGGCATTATACTACATGAACACCATATGCGAAATGATGGTCATCCAAGGAGGTTATTCCAGCTTTCTGCTGATAGCCGCTGTCCCAGGATTTCTTCTATTTCGCGTATTAGCATGTGTAGTTGAGGAATGGAAAAATCGGTGTTGGAAGGAATTGCCAGGCGGCATTGCCGATAAATCATGAACTGATGCTTTGTACCGGAATATGGGCCTGTGAAGCCCAGTGCCAGAAGACGGTCAATGAAATCGCGACGTTTACACCGCTTCCACCGGTTCACGTTTAGGGTCCTTATTCAGGTCAATCTTATCTATTACCGGAAGATAATGACCGAGTTTTAAACCCACCAGGATCCAGTCTTCAAGAACTGACCTCAACTCAGCCTCGCATTTTGCCAGGGTAGCCCCGAATGCGATTACGCCGATGCAAGAAGGAATACGACCGGTAAACGTGCCGTCCTTCAGCTTGTCATAGGCTGCGCCTTTCATGGCGCTATTGACATAATCAGTCAGGATGAATTGAATTGGCATCACACTTTCCAGTGATTTGATTATATCACAGTTCATTATTGGTTCTTCCTCAAGGGTCTTACCTCATCTGCTATTAGGGAGAGTGATTTAGGCCCGCGGCGCTGGATTTTACCCTGCACCTCCAGCCATCCGGAGCGGAAGAGATATTTACCGCACCTTTCCTGGACATCGTTGAACACGGTCACATCGGCCACGCCGGTGCCGTCTTCCATGATTATATAAACTACACGCTTACCTGTGCGGGTGGGCGGCGTCTGGTAGCGTATGACCGAGCCTGCTATCTTTACAGCTTTGCCTGCAGGAAGCGGGGTCAGGTCATTTATCCGTGTAAAGCCGTTTTCCAGGTTGCAGAAGTCGAGCGGATGCGCTGAAAGATCGAGGGAAAGCAGTTAGCGTTCATTCAGTAGACGCTCTTTTTTATCCGGCAAGAGTGTGTTGGAAGGTTGCGGGCGTTCCTGAAGGTGCGTCCCCACGTTGTTTATATCATGCAAAATATCGCCGAAAAGTTCTCCCCTGTCTTCGCCATTGTTGCGTTTAAATTGCAGGAGCAGAGGTATCTCTGCCAGCATCTCCCTCCGGTTTCCAAGGGCGTCGAGCGCCCCGACTTTTACCAGGTTTTCGAGTATGGGCTGGCTGGCTTCCACCCTCAGGACAAAGTCTCTCAGTGAGGTGAAGTTGCCTTTAGACCTTTCATGTATGATGGAAGCGATTGCTTCGCCGCTGATGCCCTTTACCTGGCTGAGGCTGACGCGTATGGCGCCGTTCTCCACAGTATAATGGTCGAGGGAAGCGTTTATGTCAGGAGGAAGCACCGTAACGCCGGAACGGCGTGCTTCGGCCACAAGGACACGGGGCGGATAGTAGCCCATTGGTTGGTTGGAGAGGATGGCAGCCATGAATTCGGCAGGATAATGGCA